>NZ_WMBF01000066.1:0-21342 GCF_019400875.1 Streptomyces anatolicus
CGCCAATGGCGGGCGCCCCTTACGTCTGGTGCGAGTCAGTCGCGTAGGTGCGATTCATCGCGTAGGTGCGAGTCAGTCGCGGGTCAGACCTTCGCCGGCTCCGGGTCGGCCGAGTCGGTGCTCTGCGGCGGGACCCCCGCCTTCTTCGCCCGCCTCGCCTCACGCTTGGCCCGCCTGCGCTCCTTGCGCAGCTCCACCATCGCGTACAGCGTCGGCACGAGCAGCAGGGTGAGCAGCGTCGAGGTGATCAGACCGCCTATCACCACCACCGCGAGCGGCTGCGCGATGAAGCCGCCCTGGCCCGTGATGCCGAGGGCCATCGGGAGCAGCGCGAAGATCGTCGCCAGGGCCGTCATGAGGATCGGGCGCAGCCGGTGGCGGCCGCCCTCGATGACCGCGTCGACGATCCCGTAACCCTGTTTGCGGTACTGGTTGATGAGGTCGATCAGCACGATCGCGTTGGTGACCACGATGCCGATGAGCATCAGCATGCCGATCATCGCGGGGACGCCCATCGGGGTGTCCGTGGCGAGCAGCAGACCGATCGCGCCCGTCGCCGCGAACGGGATGGAGACCAGCAGGATCAGCGGCTGGACCAGGGAGCGGAAGGTCGCGACCAGCAGCATGAAGACGATCGCGATCGCCGCGAGCATCGCGAGGCCGAGGGAGGCGAAGGCCTCGTCCTGGTCCTCGGAGACGCCGCCGATCGAGGCCGTGGCCCCGGCCGGGAGCTTGAGCGCGTCCAGCTTCTTGGTCAGCTCGGTGCTGATCGCGCCCGTGTTGTCGCCGGTCGGCTTCGCGGTGATCGTCGCCGCCCGCGCGCCGTCGATGCGGGTCATCGAGACCGGCCCTTCGGCCAGCTTGACGTCGGCGATCTCGCCGAGCTTCACGCCGGGGCCGAGCGGCAGCTCCTTCAGCTCGGCCAGCGTCTTCGCCGGCTTCGCCGACTTGATCACCACGTCGCGCTCGGTGTCGTCGAGGATCGCCTTGCCGCTGGTGGTGCCGCGCACCGCCTGGGCGACGGCCTGGCCGAGGGCCGCCTCGTCGAATCCGGCCCCGGCCGCCTTGGCGTTCGCCCTGACCGAGATCCTCGGGACGCTCTGCGACAGGTCGCTCTGCACATCGGTGACGTCGTCGAGCTTGGCGACCTCGGCGCGCACCTGTTCGGACGCCTTGCGCAGCACCTTGCCGTCGGCGGCCTTCACCACGACGCTCAGGTCCTGCTCGCCGAAGCCGTCACCGGCGGAGACGGTGGTCCTGCCGATGCCGGAGAGCTTGCCGAGCTCCTTCTCGACCAGGTCCTGCGTCTTCTCGTACGCCGCCTTGTCCTTGAGGGTGAGGGTGTACGAGGCCTGGTTGGTGTCCGTGCCGCCGCCGAAGGCGGCCATGAAGCCGGAGGAGCCGACCGTGACCTGGTAGTCCTTGATCTCGTCGAGGCCGGAGAGCATCTTCTCGACCTTCTTCGCCGAGGCGTCGGAGGCGGCGAGGCTGGTGCCGGGCTTCAACTCCTGCTTGATGGTGAGGACTTCCTGCTCGCCCTCGTCGAAGAAGTTGGTCTTCAGGAGGGGCGCCATGGCGAACGTGCCGACCAGGACGGCGAGCGCGATGGCGAGGCTGGTGAGGCGGCGGCGGGTCGCGAAACGCAGGACCGGGACGTAGATCCGCTGGAGCCTGCTGCGGCTCTCCTTCTCCTCGGCCTTGCGGCGGGCCTCCTCGGGGTCGACGCCCCGGATCGCCTTGGGGGGACGCAGGAACCAGTACGAGAGGACGGGTACGACGGTGAGCGAGACGAGCAGGGAGGCGAGGAGCGCCGCCGTGACCGTCAGCGAGAACGAGCCGAACAGCTCACCGACCATGCCGCCGACCAGACCGATCGGCAGGAAGACGGCGACCGTGGTGAGCGTCGAGGACGTCACCGCGCCCGCGACCTCGCGCACGGCCCTGAGGATCGCCTGCTCGCGCTCCTCGCCGTAGCCGAGGTGGCGCTTGATGTTCTCCAGGACCACGATCGAGTCGTCGACGACGCGGCCGATGGCGATGGTCAGCGCGCCCAGCGTGAGCATGTTGAGGGAGAGGTCGCGGGTCCACAGCACGATCAGGGCGAGGATCACCGAGAGCGGGATGGAGACCGCCGTGACCAGCGTCGAGCGGACCGAGGCCAGGAAGACCAGGATGACGAGGACGGCGAAGAGCAGGCCGAGCGCGCCCTCGGTGGTAAGGCCCTCGATGGACTTGGAGACGGCCGGGCCCTGGTCGCTGGTGACGGTCAGCTCGGCGCCGGAGCCAAGGTCCTCGCGCAGGTCGGGCAGCTTGTCCTTGACCGCCTTCGAGATGGCGACGGCGCTGCCGTCCTGGTCCATGGTGACGGAGACGGCGAGGCTGGGCTCGCCGTTCGTGCGGGTGAGGGAGTCCGCGGTGGCCGGCTTCTGCTCGACCGTGGCGATGTCGCCGAGGCGCACCGGCTTGCCGGACCGCTCGCCGGGGGCGGCCTCGGGCGTGACCCGCAGCTCCTCGATCTGCTTCAGCGAGGTGAAGCCGCCGCCGACCTGGACGGTGCGGTTCTTGCCGCCCTCGTCGAAGGAGCCGGCGGGGAGCGTGGCGCCGCCCGCCTGCAGGGCCTTGCCGAGCGCGCCCGTGGTCAGGCCCGCCTCGGCGAGCTTCTTGTCGTCGGGGGTGACGTCGACCTGGAGGTCGCGTACGCCGTCGACGGTGACCTGGCCGACGCCGTCGATGTCCTTCAGGGACGGCACGACGGTCCGGTCGAGCTGGTCGGCGAGGGCCTGCTGGTCCTTGTCGGAGGTGACGGAGAGCACGACGGTCGGCATGTCGTCGGTGGAGCCCGCGACGACCTGCGGGTCGACGTCGTCGGGGAGTTCGGCCCGGGCGCGGTTCACGGCCTGCTGGACGTCGGAGACGAGCTGGTCGGAACCGTCGCCGTAGTCGAACTGGGCCATGATCACGGCGTTGCCCTCGCTCGCCGTGGAGGTGATGCCGGTGATGCCGTCGACCGTGTCGATGTTGCGCTCGAGCGGCTCGACGACCTGCTTCTCGACCACATCGGGGGACGCGCCCTGGTAAGGGGCGATCACGGACACCATGGGCAGTTCGATGGAGGGCAGCAACTGCTGCTTGAGCTGCGGAATCGCGATCGCTCCGAAGGCGATCACGATGATCGACATCAGCCCGATCAGGGCCCGCTGGGCGAGGCTGAACCTGGACAGCCAGGACATGGGGGGTCTCTCTCTGTGGCGTGAGCGGCGGGGGCGGGCGGTCCGGGCCCGAAGCGGGCCGACCGGACCGGCCGGGCCGGAGAGTTGGGGCCCTCCGGCCGACGGTGGTACGCCCCTCTCACCCTGGGCCATCCGGGAGGCGCGAGCCCTCGCCCCCAGGACCATTTCCTTACGCCACCCCTACTGCGGGTGCAGTACGCCGCCCCTGGGGTCACTCCACCCTTGGACGTACCAGGCCCGACTCGTAGGCGATGACGACCAGTTGTGCCCTGTCGCGGGCGCCGAGCTTGGCCATCGCGCGGTTCACATGGGTCTTCACGGTGAGCGGGCTGACCTCCAGGTGCTCGGCGATCTCGTCGTTCGAGTAGCCGCCCGCGACCTGGACGAGCACTTCGCGTTCCCGGCCGGTGAGCGCGCCCAGCCGCTCACCGCGCACCGGCGCCTGACCGTCCGAACCCTCGCCCTGCGCGAGGAACTTGGCGATCAGCCCCTTGGTCGCCACCGGGGAGAGCAGCGCCTCGCCCGCCGCCGCGATCCGGATGGCGCCGAGCAGTTCGTCGGGCTCCGCGCCCTTGCCGAGGAACCCGGAGGCCCCCGCGCGCAGCGACTGCACCACGTACTCGTCGACCTCGAAGGTCGTCAGCATCACCACGCGTACGTGCGTCAGGGCCGGGTCGGCGCTGATCATGCGGGTGGCGGCGAGCCCGTCCGTGCCGGGCATGCGGATGTCCATCAGGACCACGTCGGCCCGCTCGGAGGCGGCGAGCCGCACCGCCTCCGCGCCGTCGGACGCCTCGCCGACCACCTCCATGTCGGGCTCGGAGTCGACGAGCACCTTGAACGCGCTGCGCAGCAACGCCTGGTCGTCGGCGAGCAGTACGCGGATCGTCACGCCGTCTCTCCCTTTGCCGTGGTGACGGGGGCGACGGGCAGGATCGCATGGACGCGGAAGCCGCCGCCGTAGCGGGGACCGGCCGTGCAGCTGCCGCCGAGCGCCGAGACGCGCTCGCGCATGCCGAGCAGGCCGTGGCCGCCGCCGTCGGTGTCGGTGTCGCGCTGTCCTTCGCCGTCGCCGCCCTTGCCCTTGCCGGGGCCGTCGTCGATGACGGTGACCTCCACGTTCGGGCCGACGCGGACGACGCTGACCTCGGCCTTGGCGTCCCGTCCCGCGTGTTTGCGCACGTTGGTGAGGGCTTCCTGGATGATCCGGAACGCGGCGAGGTCGACGGCCGCGGGCAGGTCGAGGCCGACCTGGCCGAGCGCGACCTCCACCGGCAGGCCCGCGTTGCGGAACGTCTCGACCAGCTCGTCGAGCCGGTGCAGGCCTGGTGCGGGCTCGGTGGGCGCCTCGGGGTCGCCGGTCTGCCGCAACAGGCCGACGGTGGCGCGCAGTTCGTTGAGCGCGGAGCGGCTTGCGTCGCGTACGTGCGCCAGGGCTTCCTTGGCCTGGTCGGGCCGCTTGTCCATGACGTGCGCGGCGACGCCCGCCTGCACGTTGACCAGGGCGATGTGGTGGGCGACCACGTCGTGCAGATCGCGGGCGATGCGCAGCCGCTCCTCGGCGACGCGGCGTCTGGCCTCTTCCTCGCGGGTCCGCTCGGCCCGTTCGGCGCGCTCCCTTATGGCGTCCACGAAGGCGCGGCGGCTGCGCACCGCGTCGCCCGCGGCGGCGGCCATGCCGGTCCAGGCGAAGATGCCGATGTTCTCCTGGGCGTACCAGGGCAGCGGCCCCGAGAGCATCGCGACGCCGGTGAGGCCCGCCATGGTGACCAGGCCGATCCGCCAGGTCGTGGAGCGGTCGGTGGTGGCGGCGACGGTGTACAGCGCGATGACCGCGCACATCACGACGGGCGCGCGGGGGTCGCCGGTGAGCAGTTCCGTGATGGCGGCGGCGCAGGTCACGGCGAGTACGGACCAGGGGGCGCGGCGGCGGAAGAACAGGGCGAGGGCGCCGAGGGCCATCAGGAGCAGGCTCGGGGCGTCGGGGGTGCGGGTGCCCCAGGTGGGGCCGTGCTCCCCATAGGGCTCGGCGAAGGAGCCGATGACCATGAAGACGAGGACGACGGCGGCCAGCGCCGCGTCCACCGCCAGCGGGTGTGTCCGGGCCCAGCAGCGGCCTTTGCCTAGCGTGGTCAACTTCCCGCTCTTCTGTTGGTTCCAGCCCCGGCCCCTCGCGGGGCGCATGGGTCAGCCCGGGATCAAGCCGTCGTCGCTCAGCATGGCGCGGACCTCGTCGAGGGTCGCGTCCGGGGCGGGGAGGATCAGCTCGGACGGTTCGAGGGCGTCGTCCGGGAGGGGGTCGCCCAGCTCCCGGACTTTGTCCAGGAGCGCGTGGAGCGTGGTGCGGAAGCCGACGGGGTCGCCGCCCTCCATCTCCTCCAGCAGCTCGTCGTCCAGCTTGTTCAGCTCGGCGAAGTGGCTGTCGGCCAGCTTCACCTGGCCCTCCCCCATGATCCGTACGATCATGTCGTCCTCCTCGGACGTGAGCGGTACCTGTGCCGCGTAGAACTACAGCTCGTCGAAGCTACTGCTCGTCGAAGCTACTGCTTGTCGAAGCGCGGGGTGTCCTGCGGCTGCTGCTGCGACTGGGGCCGGCCCTGGCCGCCCTCGATCGCCTGCTGCCCGCCGCTGGAGCCGCCCGCCAGCTCCGCCTTCATGCGCTGCAGTTCCAGCTCTACATCAGTACCACCGGAGAGGCGGTCCAGCTCGGACTGGATGTCGTCCTTGGCGAGGCCGGAGGAGTCGTCGAGGGCACCGGAGGCGAGCAGTTCATCGATCGCGCCGGCCCGCGCCTGGAGCTGCGCGGTCTTGTCCTCGGCGCGCTGGATCGCCATGCCGACGTCGCCCATCTCCTCGGAGATGCCGGAGAAGGCCTCACCGATACGGGTCTGCGCCTGCGCGGCGGTGTAGGTGGCCTTGATCGTCTCCTTCTTCGTACGGAAGGCGTCGACCTTGGCCTGGAGGCGCTGCGCCGCGAGGGTGAGCTTCTCCTCCTCGCCCTGGAGCGTCTGGTGCTGCGTCTCCAGGTCGGTGACCTGCTGCTGGAGCGCGGCGCGGCGGGAGAGCGCTTCGCGGGCCAGGTCCTCGCGGCCGAGGGCGAGGGCCTTGCGGCCCTGGTCCTCAAGGGTGGAGGACTGCTTGTTGAGCTGGGCGAGCTGCAGTTCGAGCCGCTTGCGGGAGGTCGCCACGTCGGCGACGCCGCGGCGGACCTTCTGCAGCAGCTCCAGCTGCTTCTGGTACGAATAATCGAGGGTTTCGCGCGGGTCCTCGGCCCGGTCAAGGGCCTTGTTCGCCTTCGCGCGGAAGATCATCCCCATACGCTTCATGACACCGCTCATGGGCTTCGCGCGCCCCCTTCTGACGGACTTCCAGCTCCAGGTACTGCTCAGAACCCACAGTACGGGCCCTGCATCCATTACCGCACTGTTCGCGGGCGGATGCGCTCATCCCCAAGGACGACTGCTGACGGCCCCGCTCCGGCGTAAGGAGTAGGTGCACCCCTGTGAAGACGCCCGGCGTTGCCGGATCGTTCCCCGTGAGACGGGGGTCCATGCCCCCCGCACCACGTACCCTTGGGTTTTGTGTTCCGTAGCCGATCCAAGGAAGAGAAGGCCCCGGCCGCGCAGGCGCCGGTGACCGACTCCAAGCAGCCCCGTGACCCGCAGGCCCCCAAGGGCCGCCCCACCCCCAAGCGCGCCATGGCACAGTCGCAGCGCCGCAGCGTGACCAATACGCCGACGTCGCGCAAGGAGGCGGCGAAGCGGCAGCGTGACGAGCGCCGTGCGCAGATGGCGAAGCAGCGCGAGGCGCTGGCCAGCGGTGACGAGCGGTTCCTGCCCGCCCGTGACAAGGGGCCCGTGCGCAAGTTCGCGCGCGACTTCGTCGACTCGCGCTTCTGCATCGCGGAGTTCTTCCTGCCGCTCGCGGTGATCATCCTCGTCCTGAGCATGGTCCGCGTGCCCCAGCTGCAGAACATCGCGCTGCTGCTCTGGCTCTTCGTGATCGTGCTGATCGTCGTGGACTCCGTCGCCACCGCGTTCCGCCTGAAGAAGCGTCTCGCCGAGCGCTTCCCGAACGAGAACAGGAAGGGCGCCGTCGCCTACGCCCTGATGCGCACCCTCCAGATGCGCCGCCTCAGGCTGCCGAAGCCGCAGGTCAAGCGCGGAGAGCGGCCCTGACCGGATTCACCGGCGGGGCCACCGCCTGGCTGGCGAAGCTGGGCGGTCTGCGCAATGCCGTACGCCAGGAGCTGGTGGCCCGGCAGCTCGACGAGCAGATAGCCGCCCGCTTCCCCGTGGGGCAGCGGCTGCGGGTGCTCGATGTGGGCATGGGCCAGGGCACGCAGGCGCTGCGGCTGGCCCGTGCCGGGCACAAGGTGACGGGGGTCGAGCAGGACCCCGCGATGATCGCCGCCGCGCGTGAGGCGCTCGCCGAGGAGCCCGAGGGGATCCAGGGCCGGGTGCGCATCGTCGAGGGCGACGGCCACCAGACCGGTGTGCACTTCCTGCCGGGCAGCTTCGACGTCGTGCTCTGCCACGGCGTCCTGATGTACGCCGACGAGCCCGACGCCCTGCTTGCGGGGCTGGCGCGGATGCTGGCCCACGGCGGGCTGCTCTCGCTCGTCGTGCGCAACGCGGACGCGCTGGCCATGCGGCCGGGGCTCAGCGGCGACTGGAGCGGCGCGATGGCCGCCTTCGACTCCGTCACGTACCGCAACCGCCTGGGTCTCGATGTGCGGGCCGACCGGCTCGACGCCCTGTCGGCGACGCTGGCGGGCATCGCCGCGCCGCTCCAGGTCTGGTACGGCGTACGGGTCTTCACGGACACCGTCCCGGACGGGGCGCCGCTCCCCCCGGAGTGGGAGCTGGAGGCGCTGCTGGCCGCCGAGGAGCGGGCCGGGCGCACCGACCCCTATCGGCGGGTCGCCGCGCTGCTGCATCTGTGCGGGGTGCGGGACTAGGAACTGTGCGGGACTGTGCACGCATGGCAGGAGGCGGCGGCCGGGGTTCCGGTCGCCGCCTCCTGTGCTGTTTCCGTTTCGCCTACGCGTCCTGTGCGTCCTGCGCGTGCAGGCTCATCGGGCCGTAGATCTTGTCCTCGTCCTCGAAGAGGGAGACCTGGTCGGCGCCGCCGTCGGCCAGCGACTTCCAGTACTCACCGACCCAGGACTCGGCGTCGCCCTGCGTGGTGAACTCCTCGGGCTCCACCGCGGGCTGGACCTCCGTCCCGTCCGCCTTCTCGAACCGCCACGTCCATGCCGCCATGTCAGCCTCCCGAGGGTCCGTGGCGGTCTGGTGAAACCGCCGGAATCCGCTTGAATCCGCTTGAAGCCTAGCCGGGCGCGCGGCCCGGGACCCGACGCGGGAGGATCTTCGTGTGGAACTGACTCTGCTCGGCACCGGCGCCCCCGAAGGACTGCCCCTCCCGGGCTGCCCCTGCGCGGCCTGCGCGACCGCACTCGGCGACGCGGCGCGCGCCGCCACCGCGCTCCTCGTGGACGGCGTCCTGCTGCTCGACCTCACCCCGGGCGCGGCCTTCGCGGCCGCGCGCGCGGGGCACTCGCTCGGCGGTGTGCGCCAGGTCCTGCTCTCCCATCCGCACGACGGGCCCGCCGTGGAGGTCCCCGCCGGACTCCCGCAGCCCGTACGGGGCGCCGACGGACGGGAGTTGACGCTCCTGACCGGTCACCGGGTGCGCGCGGTGGCGCTGGACGCGCCCGGTTCCGGGTACGAGGTGACGGGGCCGGACGGGGAGCGGCTGCTGTATCTGCCGCCCGGTGGGGCACCCGCGGGTCTCTCCGGGCCCGCGGAAGGCAACGGCTTCGGCACGGCGAACGGCAAGCGTGCCGCGTACGAGATGGTCGCCGCCGATGTCCTCGGCCGCCCCGACGGCCTTGCCCGGCTGCGCGCGGCCGGGGCCGTGGGACCCACCACGGACGTGGTCGCCGTCCACATCGGCCACGACGTGCCGCAGGGCCCGGAGCTGACGCGGCGGCTCGCGGCGGTGGGCGCGCGGGCGGTGCCGGACGGCACGACGCTCGTCGTCGGCGCCTACGAGGACGTGCCGGACGTGCCGCGCCGCACCCTCGTCCTCGGCGGTGCCCGCTCGGGCAAGTCGGTGGAGGCCGAGCGGCGCCTCGAGGCCTTCCCCGAGGTGCTGTACGTGGCGACGGGCGGGACCAGGAACGGCGACACGGAGTGGGCGGACCGGGTGCACCTGCACCGCGAGCGGCGCCCCGGCTCGTGGCGGACCGCGGAGACCTGCGATCTGGTGCCGCTGCTCGCGCAGGACGGGCCGCCGCTGCTCATCGACTGTCTGTCGCTGTGGCTGACCCACGTCATGGACGAGGTGAACGCGTGGGACGACGCCGAGTGGGCGGGCGGCGGCGAGAAGGCGCTGCGGGGGCGGGTCGCCGGGCTCGCGGAGGCGGTGCGCGCGACCCGGCGCACAGTCGTCGCCGTCTCGAACGAGGTCGGCTCCGGCATCGTCCCCGCGACCGCGTCGGGCCGCCGCTACCGCGACGAACTGGGCCGTCTGAACGCGGCGTTCGCCGCCGAGTGCGAGCACGTCCTGCTGGTCGTCGCGGGCCAGGCGCTCGCGCTGCGCGGCTGACCCGGCGTCAGCCGTCCGCGCCCCTGCGGGCGACGACCCGGTAGGTGTTGGCGAAGCCGGCGTGGGTGAGCAGCGGGGCCAGGAGCCTGTCGAGGGCGTGGGCGAGGGCGAGCGCGGGCACGCAGGCCCACCACGCGGCCCTGCGGAGCTTCAGCCGCAGCGGGGGCGCGGGGCGGGCGCGCCAGGGGACGTCGCCCTTGGGCAGGCAGCGGTTGAGGAGCAGGGCGAGCGCCCCGCTCAGGTCGGCCGGCACGTGCGCCGCGCGGCGCTCGACGCCGACGACCGTGAAGCCGAGCCGCTCCAGCTCCTCGCGGAGGTTGGCGAGCGGCACGAGGTGCAGATGCCGGGGCTGGGCGTACGAGGGCCACCACTTGCCGAGCAGCCGGGCGTACCGGCAGTCGGGGTCGGTGGCCTCGATCATCAGGTGGCCACCGGGGCGCAGCGCGGTCCTGGCGGCGCCGAGTTCCGCGCGCGGGTCGGGGCTGCGCTCCAGCTGGTGGAAGAGGCTCAGGGCGTCGTAGCGGCCCGCGAGGGCGTCCGCGAGGCCCGCGAGGGTGCCGCGGTGGCCCTCCTCGATGCGGCCGCTCCGTACGGCGTTGACGACGCCCTGGCCCGGGTCGAGGCCGTCGAAGGATGTGTACGGGAGTACCTGCTTGGCCAGGGCCGGGAAGCGGGCCCGTCCGGTGCCGACGTCCAGCCAGCACTCGGGCTCGTCGAACTCGCGCAGGGCGCGGGCGCGGGCGAGGTGGCGCCGGTCGGTGGCGGGGGCGCCGAGGAGCGTGTCGGCGGCCTTGCCGCTGAGGGTCTCGCGCACGTCCCGGCGGTAGAAGTCCAGGCCTTCGGGGGTGAGGCGGGGGTTCTGGAAGGAGTGGGCGCAGTTGCCGCACCGGTCGAGCGTGAAGGTGCCCGGCTTGTGCTGGATCAGGTCGGCGGTGCGCAGCCGGATCCGCAGGCGCGGGGAGCCGCACCAGGGGCAGTCGGCGCGGCGGGGTTCGTGGAAGCGTTCGGTTCCCCCGGCGAGGGCGGCGAGATAGGCGGGGCGTCGTTCGGCGACCCGCTGGGCGACGTCCAAGCTCGTACTCCTGAAGTCGGTTTTGGCGCGTTGGGTCCGGCAATGACGTTATGTGCCCAATGCCACGCATGTCGTAACCGCTCTTCGAGGCGGTCGGCCGGGTGCGTGCTTGCCGGTCGGCCGGGGGCCTGCTTGCCGGTCGCCGGGTGCGTGCTTGCCGGTCGGCCGGGCGCCCGCTCGACGTGTGCACGGGCGGAGCCGTTCGAACACCGGCGCCGCCGCTGCCGGTACTGTTCGGCGAATGAGCTCGCTGAATCTCGACGACTTCACCGACCTGATCGAGCGGCCCGACGGCGGGGTGCGCCGCGACGCCGAGGAGCGCAGGGAGCGGCAGATCCTGCCGCCCGGCGCCCTGGGCCGCCTCGACGAACTGGGCGAGTGGCTGTCGGCGGCCCAGTCCTCCGTGCCGGTCCGGCCGGTGGAGCGGCCGCGCGTGGTGCTCTTCGCGGGCGACCACGGGGTCGCCGACCTCGGGGTCTCGGCGCGGCCCGTGGGCGGCGCCGCCGGTCTGGTGCGTGCCGTACTAGCCGGTGAGAGCCCGGTGGCCGTGCTCGCGCGCCGCCTCGACGTGCCCGTGCGGGTCATCGACATGGCGCTGGACTGCGACCCCGCCGAGCTGCCCGCGGAGGTCGCGGGATACCGGGTGCGGCGCGGGTCGGGACGTATCGACATCGAGGACGCGCTGAGCGCCGACGAGGCCGAGCGCGCGGTGCGGGCGGGCATGGCCGTCGCCGACGAGGAGGCGGACTCCGGCACCGATCTGGTCGTGCTCGGCGATGTGAGCGTGGGCGGTACGACGATCGCCGCGACGCTGATCGCCGCGCTCTGCGGGACCGACGCGTCCGTGGTGACCGGGCGGGGCGGGGAGGCCATCGACGACCTGGCGTGGATGCGCAAGTGCGCGGCGGTGCGGGACGCGCTGCGGCGGGCCCGGCCCGTCCTCGGCGACCAGCTGGAGCTGCTGGCGACGGTCGGCGGCGCCGATCTGGCCGCGATGACGGGCTTCCTGTTGCAGTGCGCGGTGCGGCGTACGCCGGTGATCCTGGACGGCGTGGTGGCGTCGGCAGCGGCGCTGGTCGCCCAGCGCGCGGCGTTCCGGGCGCCGGACTGGTGGCTCGCGGGACACGACAGCGGGGAGCCGGCGCAGGCGAAGGCGCTGGACCGAATGGCCCTGGAACCGCTCCTGACCCACGGGGTCAAGGTCGGCGAGGGCGCCGGGGCACTGCTCGCGCTGCCCCTGGTGCGGGCCGCGGCGTCCCTGTCGGCGGAACTACCGGAGCGGGCCGCTGACGCGGGGTCCGGGACGGAGCCTGGCGTGGAGGCCGGGGCGGAAACCGGAGCGGCGGCCGCCGGCTAGGGGCCCGGCGGTTGGCGGTTGGCGGGTTGACGGCTGGCAGGCTGGCGGCTGGCAGGCAGCCTCCCGGCAGGTTGACGGCCGCCGGGTAGACGCCTGGCACGGAGCCGCCCGGCAGGTTGGCGCCCGGCAGGTTGGCGGCCAGGGGGTAGACAGCCGGCAGGTAGACGCCCGCCGGGCAGACGTCCGGCACGGAGCCGCCCGGCAGGTTGGCAGCCAGCAGGTTGGCAGTCAGCAGGTAGACACCCACCGGGTTGACGGGCGGCAGGCAGCCTCCCGGCGGGCTGACAGCCGCCAGGTAGGCGCCCGGCACGGAGCCGCCCGGCAGGTTGGCGGCCAGCAGGCAGACGACCGGCAGGGAGACACCCGACAGGCAGACGCCCGGCAGGTAGACGCCCGGCAGGTTGGCGGCCAGCAGGTAGACGACCGCCGGGTTGACGGGTGGCAGGTAGACGCCCGGTGGGTTGACGGCCGCCGGGTAGGCGCCCGGCAGGTAGACGCCCGGCACGGAACCGTCCGGCAGGTTGGCAGCCAGCAGGCAGACGACCGGCGGGCAGGCCCCCGGCAGGTAGACCCCCGGCGGGTTGACGGCCGCCGGGTAGGCGCACGGCAGGCAGACGCCCGGCACGGAGCCGCCCGGCAGGTTGGCGGTCAGGGGGGTAGACAACCGACAGATAGACGCCCGGCAGGCAGGCACCCGGCAGGGAGGCGCCCGGCAGCCAGGCGCCCGGCAGGGAGGCACCCGCCGCATAGGCGCCCGGCGGCGCGGATCGGGCGTGCCCGGCTTGCCCATATGATCCCTTTTCATGGGAGATGAGCAGTTCGTCGCCGGGCGACAGAGACCACGCACCGTCACACAGCGCCGCGCCGCCGGCTTCACCGTCTGGTACCTCCGCGCCGTCACGTTCATCAATTTCCTCAGCGCGGTCTGGGTCTCCCTCGGGCAGGATCTGCGGCAGCACAACACGGCGAACTACTTCACCCCGTACATGCTGACCGCCGGCTTCGCCTCCGGGGCGTTCACGATGTTCCTGGCGATCACCATGCGGCGCCGCAAACGTGCCGCGTGGATCCTCAACCTCGTGCTCAGCGGGCTCTTCCTGCTGCTCTTCGCCTTCACCATGGTCTTCCCGGAGATCCGCGCACACGCGCAGAACTGGATCTCCCTCGCGCTGACCGCCGCCTTCGTCGCGGCGCTGATCGCCGGGCGCCGCGAGTTCTACGCCAAGGGCGACCGCGCCAACCCGAAGCTGGCCTCGGCCGTCGCGGTCGGCGGGCTCCTGGTGACCTCGCTGCTCGCGGCGCTGCTCGTCACCGTCACCAATCGCGCCCACGACGACCACCGTTCGACCTTCCTGGACCGCTGGCGCTACGGCACCATGCGCCTGGTCTCGCTCGCCGCCGACGACCGGCGCTTCGCGGGCATCACCACGCCCGGCTGGGCCAACGTCACCATCAACGTCCTGAGCGCCCTGCTGCTCTGCGCCGTCCTGTACGCGGCGTTCCGCTCGCGCAGGGCCGTCGACCCGCTCACCGAGGAGGACGAGGAGCGGCTGCGGGCGCTCCTCGACCGGCACGGCGAGCGCGACTCGCTCGGCTACTTCTCGCTGCGCCGCGAGAAGAGCGTCGTCTGGTCCCCGACCGGCAAGGCGGCCGTCACCTACCGCGTCGTCAGCGGCGTCTCGCTGGCATCCGGCGACCCGATCGGCGACCCGGAGGCCTGGCCGGGGGCGATCGAGCCGTGGCTCGCCGAGGCCCGCGAGCACGGCTGGCTGCCCGCCGTGATGGGCGCGAGCGAGGAGGCGGGCACGATCTACGCCCGGCACGGCCTCGACGCCCTGGAGCTGGGCGACGAAGCCATCGTGGAGATCGCCGAGTTCACCCTGGAGGGGCGGGCCATGCGCACCGTCCGCCAGGCGTACAACCGCGTCAGGCGCGCCGGGTACACGGTCCGCGTCCGCCGTCACGAGGAGATCCCGGCCGAGGAGATGGCGGAGCTGCTGCGCCGGGCCGACGACTGGCGCGACGGCGCCACCGAGCGGGGGTTCTCGATGGCGCTCGGGCGGCTCGGCGACCCGGCGGACGGGCGGTGCGTGATGCTGGAGTGCACCGACGGCGAGGGCCGGCTGCGGGCGCTGCTCTCCTTCGTGCCGTGGGGGCCGCGCGGGCTCTCCCTCGACCTGATGCGGCGCGACCGCGACTCCGAGAACGGCCTGATGGAGTTCATGGTCATCGAACTCCTGCGACGCGCCCCCGAGATCAAGATCACTCAGGTCTCGCTCAACTTCGCCGTGTTCAGGTCGGTCTTCGAACGTGGCTCACGGCTCGGCGCGGGCCCGGTCCTGCGCCTGTGGCGTTCGCTGCTCGGCTTCTTCTCCCGGTGGTGGCAGATCGAGTCCCTGTACCGGGCCAACGCCAAATACCGGCCGATCTGGGAACCCCGCTTCCTCCTCTTCGAGAAGAGCGGTGACCTGCCGCGCATCGCCATCGCGGCGGCGCGCGCGGAGGGCTTCCTGGAGGCGCCGGGCCTGCCGAAGTGGCTGCACCGCAAGCATCTGGAGTCGAGACGATGAGCACCCTTGCCCGCCGCGCCCGCGCCGAGTGGGGACCGCTGTCCCGCGCCGTGCGCGACGGGCTCGCCGCCCACCGGTGGCGGGCCGCGCCCATGACGGTGGCGGCGGTCGGCCTCACCGCGCTCTTCCAGTACGTCCAGAACCAGCCCTGGGGCTATCAGTTCGTCCAGAACATCGGTTCCGTGCGCGCCGAGGACCCGCTCTGGCTCGCGCTGCTGCGCACCCCGCTCTCCCTCTTCGTGCCCGCCCTCGACCTGCCGGTGTGGGGCGCGCTCGCACAGATCCTGCTCGTCTTCGGGATCGCCGAGATCTGCCTCGGCTGGTGGCGCACGCTCGCCGTCGGGTATGCGGCCACGCTCGCCGGCACGCTCTACGCGCGCGTGGGCGTCGCTCTCGGCCCCGGCCACCTGCTCGGGCTTCCCGCCTCCGACGCGCGGGTCATCGACACGGGCCCGTCGGCCGCCGTGGTGGGCCTCGCGGTCTACGTCTGCTGGCGCTACCGGGCGTACTTCACGGCGGCCCTGGTGACCGTCCTGATGGCCGTCGAGGTGATCGTCAAGAACAACCTCGCGGGCAAGGAGCACCTGGCGGCCCTCGCGGCCGTGCTGGTCCTCTGCGCGTTCTCCGCGGTACGTCACCGGGGCGGCCCCACCCGCTCCGGGTCGTCCGATTCCGGGCCCGGCCTCGGATCGGGCGAGAAGCCGCCGATCCAGTCCTGAAGCCTGCGGCGCGGGCGCGCCCAGCGCCGGTCGTGATGGAAGGCCCGCAGCCCGGCACGCGCGCGTGCCCGGTGCCGGTTGCCGTAGAACTTCCGCGCCCACGCCGACCCCGGCCGGGCCAGCCTGACCGCGCCGACCAGCGCGACCAGCGGGACCACCATGCCGATCAGGGCGGTGCGCAGCTTGCCCTTGAGGAGGGCGATCAGCGCGAAGGCGCAGTTGACGCCGACGTTCAGGGCGAACAGGGCGCGGTTCTGGCGTTCGTCGGGCGTCAGTTCGTTGACCCCGAAGGGCGTGAAGCCGGTGAGCACGAGCACCACCAGGGCGGCCGTGAGCATGACGACCTCCACGCTCTTGCGGCCCTGCTCGCTCCAGTAGACGTCGTCGAGGTGGAGGATCAGCGCGAACTCGTCGAGCACGAGCCCGGCGCCGATCCCGAAGATGACCGCGGCGTACAGCGGCCCGGCGCCGTGCCGCCCGGCGGCCACCGCCCAGAAGCCGCCGACCAGCATGAGGAAGATCCCCGGTACGACGTGGTGGACGTGCACCTCTCCCGAGCTGATGTTCCGGAAGGGGCCCTTGCCCGCCCGGATGAGCCGCGTGATCGTCCGGGTGACCAGGAACGACCCGACGAAGGAGAGCAGCGCGAGCAGCAGCGGCAGCTTTCCCGGCTCGACGATGTTCCGGTACCACCAGTGGTCCATGCGGCCATCCTCGGTGGCAAGGAGAGCCGCCGCACCCGCTGTGGGCGGGCGTCCGCCGGGCGGGTGCGCCGGCCCCAGGTAGCCTTCGCCGGTGCCAAGAACCTCCTTGACCGACGGCATACGTTTCGCCTTCGGCACCCTCACCGCGCTCCCCGTCCGGGTCACCCGCTGGGACCGCGACGCCGCGCGCGCCGGGATGCAGTGGGCGCCCCTCGCCGGCCTGGTGACCGGCCTGAGCGCCGCGGGCGTCGGCGGCGTACTGATCCTGCTGGGCGCCGGTCCCCTCCTCGCCGCCACCGCGACCGTCGCGACCCCCGCCGCGCTCACCCGGGGCCTGCACCTCGACGGCCTCGCGGACACCGCCGACGGACTCGGCAGCGCCAAGCCCGCCGAGGACGCGCTGCGCGTCATGAAGCAGTCGGACATCGGCCCCTTCGGCGTCCTCACCCTGCTCTTCGTCCTGCTCGCCCAGGTCGCCGTCCTCTTCCAGCTCTACCAGCGCTCGTGGACGGAGGGCGCCGTCGCCGCCATCGTCTCGGCCACCGCCGCCCGCCTCGCCCTCACCCTCGCCGCGCGCACCGGCGTGCCCCCGGCCCGCCCCGAGGGCCTTGGCGCCGCCGTCGCCGGGGTCGTCCCGCGCGGGCGGGCGCTGCTGGTCACGGCGCTTGTCGTGGGCGCGGCGGGGGCGGCGGGCGCGCTGCTCGGGGCGGACGGCGTGGTGCGGGCCGCGGCGGCCGTGGTCGTCGCGATCGGCGCCGCCGAGACGCTGCTCCGGCACTGCGTACGACGGTTCGGCGGGGTCACCGGAGACGTCTTCGGCGGCCTCGCGGAGACGGCCGCGACGGCCGCCCTCGTCGTGCTCGCGCTCGGCTGACCCCCGGGTCCGCCGAAACCCCGGCGTTCACGACGCCCCGCCGAACACGCACAGTGAGGCGCACCGCAGCGCTCACGGGCGTAGGCTCGCGACGGGCTCACCCCCGCACAGCCCGCCGAAACTCACTGAAAGAGGACCTCACCACTGTGACTGCTCTGACTCTCAGCACCGCCGCCGCGCCCGGCCTGCGTGCCGACGCGATCGTCGTCGGTGTCGCGAAGGGCTCCGGCTCCAAGGGGGCTCTGGTCGTCGCCTCCGGCGCCGAGTCCGTGGACAAGGCGTACGACGGCAAGCTCGCGTCCGTCCTGGAGACCCTCGGCGCCTCGGGCGGCGAGGGCGAGGTGACGAAGCTGCCCGCTCCGTCCGGCTTCAAGGCGCCGGTCGTGGTCGCGGTCGGCCTCGGCGAGGTCCCGGAGAAGGACGAGACGTACGGCACGGACGCGCTGCGCCGCGCCGCGGGTGTCGCCGCGCGCGCCCTGGCCGGCACGAAGAAGGCCGCGTTCGCGCTGCCCGTGGAGGACGCGGACGACATCTGCGCCCTCGCCGAGGGCGCGCTGCTCGGCGCCTACTCCTTCGTCGCCTACAAGGACCAGGGCGACGCCAAGGGCGCGAAGAAGAACGGCAAGGACGCCAAGGCGCCGCTCGCCGAGATCGCCCTGCTCGGCGGCAAGCCGCGCGACAAGGCGTACAAGGCCGCGCTGGAGCGTGCCCTCGCCGTCGCCGAGGAGCTGAACCGCGCCCGCGACCTCGTCAACACCCCGCCGAACGACCTCGACCCCGAGGCCTTCGCGGCGGTCGCCACCGCGGCCGCCAAGGAGCACGGCATCAAGATCCAGGTGCTCGACGAGAAGGCGCTCGTCAAGGGCGGCTTCGGCGGCATCCTCGGCGTCGGCGCGGGCTCGGACGCCCCGCCGCGCCTGGTGAAGCTCTCGTACACGCACTCCAAGGCCAAGAAGCACCTCGCCTTCGTCGGCAAGGGCATCACGTACGACTCGGGCGGCATCTCGCTGAAGCCGGCCGGTCACAACGAGACCATGAAGTGCGACATGGCCGGTGCCGCGGCCGTCTTCGCCGCCGTCGTCGCCGCCGCCCGCCTCGGCCTCGAGGTGAACGTCACCGGCTGGCTGGCGCTCGCCGAGAACATGCCCTCCGGCTCCGCCACCCGCCCCGGCGACGTGCTGCGCATGTACAGCGGCAAGACCGTCGAGGTCCTGAACACCGACGCCGAGGGCCGTCTCGTCCTGGCCGACGCGATCGCCAAGGCCTCCGAGGAGAAGCCCGACGCGATCGTCGACGTGGCGACCCTGACCGGCGCCATGATGGTGGCGCTCGGCAACCGCACCTTCGGCATCATGGCCAACGACGACGCGTTCCGTACGTCGGTCCACGAGATCGCGGAGGAGGTCGGCGAGCCCGCATGGCCCATGCCGCTCCCCGGCGACCTGCGCAAGGGCATGGACTCCCCCACCGCCGACATCGCCAACATCGGCGACCGGATGGGCGGCGGCCTGGTCGCAGGCCTCTTCCTGAAGGAGTTCGTCGGCGAGGGCATCATCTGGGCCCACCTGGACATCGCGGGCCCGGCGTACCACGAGGGCGCGCCGTTCGGCTACACCCCCAAGGGCGGCACCGGCACCGCCGTGCGCACCCTGGTCCGCCTGGCGGAGCGCACCGCCGCGGGCGACCTCGGCTGATCCGCGTACACCGTTTCGGGGCTCCGGACTCTTCCGCGTCCGGGGCCCTGGACGTTCCCGCGCACCGGCGCCGCGTTCGATTTCGCCCTCAACGAAATCCGTACGTTCCTACGCGCGAGAACCGCTGGAGACGGCTGATCAGACGTCTCACAGCCTGGCCCGGCGTCCCGTCTCCCGTCGACAAGTGCGAAGATGGGTTCTCGGCAGGACAGGGCCCCCACCAAAGGGCCGAAACAAGAGCGGCCGAATACCAGCCGACCGACCGGTCGTCCCCCGCGCAACGGGGTCCGGCGTACGGCGCACATGCATGGAGGACGTGACGTGGCGAACGACGCCAGCACCGTTTTCGACCTAGTGATCCTCGGCGGCGGTAGCGGCGGTTACGCCGCGGCCCTGCGCGGAGCGCAGCTGGGCCTGGACGTCGCCCTGATCGAGAAGAACAAGCTCGGCGGCACCTGCCTGCACAACGGCTGCATCCCCACGAAGGCGCTGCTGCACGCCGGCGAGATCGCCGACCAGGCGCGCGAGGCCGAGCAGTTCGGCGTGAAGGCCACCTTCGAGGGCATCGACATGGCGGCCGTCCACAAGTACAAGGACGACGTGATCTCCGGCCTCTACAAGGGCCTCCAGGGCCTTGTGGCCTCCCGCAAGGTGACGTACATCGAGGGCGAGGGCAAGCTCTCCTCGCCGACCTCGGTGGATGTGAACGGTCAGCGCGTCCAGGGCCGCCACGTGCTCCTCGCGACCGGCTCCGTGCCGAAGTCGCTGCCGGGCCTGGAGATCGACGGCAACCGCATCATCTCCTCGGACCACGGCCTGACCCTGGACCGCGTGCCGAAGTCCGCGATCATCCTGGGCGGCGGCGTCATCGGCGTCGAGTTCGCCTCGGCGTGGAAGTCGTTCGGGGCCGACGTCACGGTCATCGAGGGCCTCAAGCACCTCGTGCCGGTCGAGGACGAGAACAGCTCCAAGCTTCTTGAGCGCGCGTTCCGCAAGCGCGGGATCAAGTTCAACCTCGGCACGTTCTTCGAGAAGGCCGAGTACACCGAGGACGGCGTCCGCGTGACCCTCGCCGACGGCAAGACCTTCGAGGCCGAGGTCCTTCTGGTCGCCATCGGCCGCGGCCCGGTCTCGCAGGGCCTCGGCTACGAGGAGCAGGGCGTCGCCATGGACCGCGGTTACGTCCTGGTCGACGAGTACATGCAGACCAACGTCCCGACCATCTCGGCCGTGGGCGACCTGGTGCCGACCCTCCAGCTCGCGCACGTCGGCTTCGCCGAGGGCATGCTGGTGGCGGAGCGCCTTGCCGGTCTCAAGCCCGTCCCGGTCGACTACGACGGCGTGCCCCGGGTGACGTACTGCCACCCCGAGGTCGCCTCCGTGGGCATCACCGAGGCCAAGGCCAAGGAGATCTACGGCGCGGACAAGGTCGTCGCCCTCAAGTACAACCTGGCGGGCAACGGCAAGAGCAAGATCCTCAAGACCGCGGGCGAGATCAAGCTCGTCCAGGTCAAGGACGGTGCCGTGGTCGGCGTCCACATGGTCGGCGACCGCATGGGCGAGCAGGTCGGCGAGGCCCAGCTGATCTACAACTGGGAGGCGCTGCCGGCCGAGGTGGCCCAGCTCATCCACGCCCACCCGACGCAGAACGAGGCGCTGGGCGAGGCCCACCTGGCCCTGGCGGGCAAGCCGCTGCACTCCCACGACTGACCTCGGTCTCCGGCCGACCTCGGTCTCCGGCTGATGTCGGTCTCCGGCCGACCATCAGTCTCCGGGCGCGACGAGACGACGACCAGACTTCCGCAATTTTTGTAAGGAGCAACTGAAACCATGGCGGTTTCCGTATCCCTTCCGGCGCTCGGCGAGAGCGTCACCGAGGGCACTGTCACCCGTTGGCTGAAGGCCGAGGGCGAGCGTGTCGAGGCCGACGAGCCGCTGCTCGAGGTCTCGACCGACAAGGTCGACACCGAGATCCCCTCCCCGGCCGCCGGCATCCTGGCCTCCATCAAGGTCGCCGAGGACGAGACCGTCGAGGTCGGCGCCGAGCTTGCCGTCATCGACGACGGCTCCGGCGACGCGGGCGGCTCGGCCGCCCCGGCGCAGGAAGAGGCCCCGGCGCAGGAGGAGGCCCCGGCCGCCCCCGCGCAGCAGGAGGCCCCGAAGCAGGAGGAGGCTCCCCAGCAGGAGGCTCCGGCCCAGTCCGGCGGCGCCGCCGAGGGCACCGAGGTCACCCTGCCCGCGCTCGGCGAGTCCGTCACCGAGGGCACCGTCACCCGCTGGCTGAAGGAGGTCGGCGAGGAGGTCGCGGCCGACGAGCCCCTTCTCGAGGTCTCGACGGACAAGGTCGACACCGAGATCCCCTCGCCCGTCGCGGGCGTGCTCCTGGAGATCGTCGTCGGCGAGGACGAGACCGCCGAGGTCGGCGCCAAGCTCGCCGTCGTCGGTGCGCCCGGTGCCGCTCCGGCCCCGGCCAAGGAGGAGGCCCCGGCCGCCCCCGCGCAGCAGGAGGC
>NZ_WMBF01000653.1:0-2989 GCF_019400875.1 Streptomyces anatolicus
TGTGAATCAAAGACCGCCCCCACCCCCGGCACCTCCAAGCGATGCAGCCTGCCCGTCTGTGGGGCCCAGTCCGACGCCGGGTCCTCCGCGTACAGGCGGGCCTCTACCGCGTGCCCGCGCTCGGGTGGCGGTTCCTGTTCCAGGGCGTGGCCCTCGGCGATCTGGATCTGGAGCGCCACCAGGTCCAGGCCGAACACCGCCTCCGTGACGGGGTGTTCGACCTGGAGGCGCGTGTTCATCTCCAGGAAGTGCGCCCGGCCGTCCGCGACCAGGAACTCGACCGTCCCCGCGCCCCGGTACTCGGTCACCCGCGCCGCCCGCACCGCCTGCGCGCGCAGCTCGGCGGCCAGCTCCGGGGCGAGGCCCGGTGCCGGGGACTCCTCGATGACCTTCTGGTGCCTGCGCTGAAGGGTGCAGTCACGGGTGCCGAGCGTCCATACCGTCCCGTACGCGTCCGCCATGACCTGCACCTCGACGTGCCGCCCGCCCTCGATGAACGGCTCGACGAACACCTCACCGTCACCGAACGCGCCGGCCGCCTCCGCGCGCGCCGCCGCCAACTCCCCCGGCAGGTCGGCCAGATCGCGTACGACGCGCATGCCGCGCCCGCCGCCACCGGCCGCCGCCTTCACCAGGACCGGCAGGTCCGCCTCGGTGACCTCGGCCAGTGGTGTGACGCCCATCAGCTCCTTGGCGCGGGTCTTGGATGCCATCGCCTCGATCGCCTCGGGCGGCGGCCCGATCCAGATCAGGCCCGCGTCCAGGACGGCACGCGCGAACTCCGCGTTCTCGGAGAGGAAGCCGTAGCCGGGGTGGACGGCGTCGGCGCGCGCGGCCTGGGCGGCCTTCACGACGAGGTCGCCGCGCAGATACGTCTCGGCGGGCGCCGCGCCCGGCAGCCGTACCGCCGTCTCCGCCTCACGGACGTGCAGGGCGTCCGCGTCGGCGTCGGAGTAGACCGCGACCGTGGCGATGCCCAGCTCACGGCAGGTGCGGAAGACGCGGCAGGCGATCTCGCCCCGGTTGGCCACCAGTACTGACTTGATCATGGTCACTGCCTCACATCCGGAAGACGCCGAAGCCGCCGCGCGCGCCTTCGTAGGGAGCCGTGTGGATCGCGGACAGGCACAGGCCGAGGACGGTGCGGGTGTCGCGCGGGTCGATGACCCCGTCGTCGTAGAGCCGCCCCGAAAGGAACATCGGCAGGGACTCCGCCTCGATCTGCTGCTCCACCATGGCGCGCAGCCCGGCGTCGGCCTCGTCGTCGTAGGGCTGCCCCTTCGCGGCGGCCGACGCGCGGGCGACGATCGACAGGACCCCGGCGAGCTGCTGCGGGCCCATGACGGCCGACTTGGCGCTCGGCCAGGCGAAGAGGAAGCGGGGGTCGTAGGCGCGCCCGCACATGCCGTAGTGCCCGGCGCCGTACGAGGCGCCCATCAGGACGGACAGGTGCGGCACGCGCGAGTTGCTGACCGCGTTGATCATCATGGCGCCGTGCTTGATGATGCCGCCCTGCTCGTACTCCCTGCCGACCATGTAGCCGGTGGTGTTGTGCAGGAAGAGCAGCGGGATGTCGCGCTGGTTGGCGAGCTGGATGAACTGGGCGGCCTTCTGGGACTCCTCGCTGAACAGGACGCCCTGCGCGTTGGCGAGGACACCGACCGGATAGCCGTGCAGGGCTGCCCAGCCGGTGACCAGCGAGGCCCCGTACAGCGGCTTGAACTCGTCGAAGTCCGAGCCGTCGACGATACGGGCGATGACCTCGCGCGGGTCGAAGGGCCGCTTCAGGTCGCCGGGCACGATGCCGAGGAGTTCGTCCTGGTCGTACTTGGGTGGCTCGGCCGGGCCCGGATCCGCGTAAGCCTTGCGCCAGTTGAGGCGCGCGACGACCCTGCGGGCCTGCCTCAGCGCGTCCCGCTCGTCCTCGGCGAGGTAGTCGGCGAGGCCCGAGGTGCGGGCGTGCATCTCGGCGCCGCCCAGCGACTCGTCGTCGCTCTCCTCGCCGGTCGCCATCTTCACCAGCGGCGGGCCGCCGAGGAAGACCTTCGCGCGCTCCTTGACCATGATCACGTGGTCGCTCATGCCGGGGACGTACGCGCCACCGGCGGTCGAGTTCCCGAAGACGACGGCGATCGTCGGGATCCCGGCCGCCGAGGACTGTGTGAGGTGCTTGAAGAGGGCGCCCCCCGGAATGAAGATCTCCTTCTGGGACGGCAGATCGGCGCCGCCCGACTCCACGAGGTGGATCGACGGCAGCCGGTTCGCGTGCCCGATCTCATGCGCCCGGAACGCCTTCTTCAGCGTCCAGGGGTTGGAGGCGCCGCCCCTGACGGTCGGGTCGTTGGCGGTGATCAGGCACTCGACGCCCTCGACGACACCGATGCCGGTGACCATGGAGGCGCCCACGGGATAATCGCTGCCCCAGGCGGCCAGCGGGGACAGCTCCAGGAACGGCGTGTCCGGATCGAGCAGCAGCTCGATCCGCTCCCGGGCGAGCAACTTGCCGCGCGTGCGGTGCCGTTGCACGTACTTCTCGCCGCCGCCCTCCAGCGCCTTGGCCTGCTCGGCGTCGAGCGCGGCCAGTTTCTCCAGCATGGCCGCGCGGTGCTCGGCGTACTCGGCGCTCGCGGGGTCGAGCGCGGAGGCGAGGACGGTCACAGCAGTACCTCCGGTATGTCCAGATGGCGGGCGCGCAGCCACTCGCCGACACCCTTGGCCTGCGGGTCGAAGCGGGCCTGCGCGGCGACGCCCTCACCGAGCAGGCCCTGGACGACGAAGTTCAGGGCGCGCAGGTTGGGCAGGTCATGGCGTACGACGGTCAAGTCGGCGCACTCCGGCAGCAGTTCACGGAACCGCTCCACGGTCAGCTCGTGGGCGAGCCAGCGCCAGGCGTCGTCGGTGCGCACCCATACGCCGACGTTGGCGTCTCCGCCCTTGTCACCGCTGCGGGCCCCGGCGAGGCGCCCGAGGGGGACGCGACGGGTGGGCC
>NZ_WMBF01000654.1:0-2971 GCF_019400875.1 Streptomyces anatolicus
TCCCACCACCGCCCCCGCCTGGACCGTCCGGGTCGCGCACGCGCTGTCCCTGCTCGCGCTCCCCGTCTGCGTGTGGCGGCTGCCCTTCGCCTTCGGGTACGGGATGGGCGGGGCGGCCCCGGACCCGGTGTGGTGGAACACGCCGTACGTGCTCGGGCTGAGCGTGCTCACCGAGCTGGCCGCGCTTCTCGGCCTCGGGTTCGTGCGCCGCTGGGGCGAGGTCTTCCCGGCCTGGGTCCCCCGCCTCGGCGGGCGACGCGTACCCCCCGCCGCCGTGATCGTTCCGGGTGCCCTCGCGGGGGCGCTCTTCAGCGTGCTGTGCGCCGACTGGCTCGTCCTTGCCTTCACCGAGGGCCCGCGAGGCTGGCCCTACGCCGACGGCTGGAACGTCCTCGCGATGACGGTGAGCGGACTGATGACGCTGTGGGGGCCACTGCTGCTGATCCTCACGGTGGCGTACTACCGGCGTCGGCGGTAGGCGCCGGGAGCGGTCCTGTCAGGTGCGGTAGCGGGGGAAGGCGCCGGTGTCGACCGACCACGGGCCCAGCTGGACGGTGTCGCCGAACTTGTAGCGGCGGGGGGTGTCCGCGTAACGCGGCTCCCCGGCGGAGGTGTCCGGCCCGGAGTGCACGGTGATCGTGCCGTCCCGGGGGTCGATGATCACGTACATCGGAATGCCCATGCGCGCGTAGTCGCGGAGCTTCGTGAGGTGGTCATCGCTCGCGCCGGGCGGTGACACCACCTCGAAGGCGACGGAGGCGTCAGGGGCGAAGGCGGCGAAGTCGTCGTGGACCCCACGCTCGTACACCTCCCGCTTCATGACGAGCACGTCCGCGGTCCGGCACATGCCGAGGCCCGGGTGGTCGACCCGGCATGCGGCGGCGGTGAACAGCGTCGGGTCCTGGTTCCTGAGCTGTACAGCGATCTCGCCACTGCCTCGAATGCCTCGGCAAGCTCCCTGAGCCGCCGGTATGCGCCGCTGACCGTCATGCCGGGCAGTGTCGCGCGGCATGCGCGAGGGGTGGGTCGCGTTGGTGTGCGACCCACCCCTTTGAGTGAGCTTAGTGAGCTGAGCCCCGGGTCCGGGGCCGGGCGGCTCAGACGAACGAGTTGATCTCGATCGTCTCCGTGCGGCCCGGACCCACGCCGATCGCGGAGATCGGGGCGCCGGACATCTCCTCCAGGGCCTTCACGTAACCCTGCGCGTTCTTCGGCAGGTCGGAGAAGGTCTGGGCCTTGGTGATGTCCTCGGACCAGCCCGGCAGCATCTCGTAGATCGGCCTCGCGTGGTGGAAGTCGGTCTGCGAGTAGGGAAGCTCCTCCACGCGCTTGCCGTCGATCTCGTACGCGACGCAGACCGGGATCTGCTCCCAGCCCGTGAGGACGTCGAGCTTGGTGAGGAAGAAGTCCGTCAGGCCGTTCACGCGGGTCGCGTAGCGGGCGATCGGGGCGTCGAACCAGCCGCAGCGGCGGTCACGGCCGGTGGTCACGCCGCGCTCGCCGCCGATGCGGCGCAGGTCCTCGCCGTCCTGGTCGAACAGCTCGGTCGGGAACGGTCCCGCGCCGACGCGCGTCGTGTACGCCTTGAGGATGCCGATGACCCGGCTGATCTTCGTCGGGCCCACACCCGTACCCGTGCAGGCGCCGCCCGCGGTCGGGTTCGAGGAGGTGACGAAGGGGTACGTGCCGTGGTCCACGTCGAGGAGCGTGCCCTGGCCGCCCTCGAAGAGGACGACCTTGTCCTGGTCGAGCGCGTCGTTGAGGATCAGGGTGGTGTCGGCGACGTACTGCTTGATGTTCTCGCCGTGCTCCAGGAGCTGCTCCACGATCTGCTCCGCCTCGATCGCGCGGCGGTTGTAGAGCTTCGTGAGGAGCTGGTTCTTGATCTCCAGCGCCGCTTCGACCTTCTGCTGCAGGATCGACTCGTCGTAGAGGTCCTGCACGCGGATGCCGGTGCGGTTGATCTTGTCGGCGTACGTCGGGCCGATGCCGCGCCCGGTCGTGCCGATCTTCCGCTTCCCGAGGAAGCGTTCCGTCACCTTGTCGACGGTCACGTTGTACGGCGTGATGATGTGCGCGTTGCCGCTGATCAGCAGCTTCGACGTGTCGACGCCGCGCTCGTTCAGACCGCTCAGCTCGGAGAGCAGGACCGACGGGTCGACGACGACTCCGTTGCCGATGACCGGGACACAGTCCGGGGAGAGGATCCCGGAAGGGAGGAGATGCAGCGCGTACTTCTGGTCGCCTACGACGACCGTGTGGCCGGCGTTGTTGCCGCCCTGGTAGCGCACTACATAGTCCACGGAGCCACCGAGCAGGTCAGTGGCCTTTCCCTTGCCTTCGTCACCCCACTGAGCACCGAGCAGCACAAGTGCGGGCACAGGCGTACACCCCTTCCGGGCGGGGCATGTCCAAGGTCAGGGGCCGTCGCCCCCGTATGGGTGTGGCGTGTACGGCCTGGGTGTGCCTTGGATGCTGCCCCGGAATAGACGAAGCCCCTGGCGCAATAGCGCAAGGGGCTCTTGCACAAAGATGCTACCCGAGGTCTCAAAGAACGGCTAAAAGAAAGGGCGCATGGTGTCGGCTCGCGACCAGCTCCTTGTCGTCATCGACCCGGTGGCCCGGCTCACGGACGGCGAGTCGGTACGGATCGCGAGGGATGTGCTCGGCGCGGGCGCGGCGGTGCGGGTGTGCCTGCCGGACGGCCCCGAGGACTTCACGAAAGCCCTGGCCAGGAGGGGTGCGCGGCGCCTCGTGGTGATCGGCGACGATCGGGCGCTGCTGCGGGCGGTGGGTGCGTTGCACCGGGAGCGGGGGCTCGGCGGGACCGCGCTCTCCGTCGTCCCCGTGGGGGCCGCGCAGTCGCTGGCGCGGGCGCTCGGGGTGCCCGCGGGGGCGGTGGCGGCGTCGCGGGCGGTGCTCGAGGGGGTCGAGCGGCGGTTGGATTTGCTGGTCGATGACAGTGATGGGG
>NZ_WMBF01000655.1:0-2969 GCF_019400875.1 Streptomyces anatolicus
GCCAGGGCCCTCGTACCGCTCAGGCCTGGGCCCTGTGAATCTTCCAGAGGCCGACGTCCGAGCTGCGGTTGAAGTACGCGTTGGTGCACAGGTCGTACTTGCCGCCGGAGGCCGTGGTCGTGTGGTTCGTCTCCAGGAATCCGCCGTTGTCGCCGTAGAGGTTCCACAGGTGGACGATGTCGCCCGCCCTGACCTTCTGGTCGGCCGGACTGGAGGTCTGCGCGAAGATCCGCCAGCGACCGGTGCCCGCCGCGCGGTCCCGCGCCTCGGACGTGCTCACGTCATACTTGGCGCCGGCGGCCTTCTGGGGGTCGCTGGCATGCCCGTTGGTGTCGAGATACCCGCCGTCACCCCCGTACAAATTACGCAGATACACGACGTCACCGCTGACCACCGGCTGCCCGGCCGCCTTGCCGGACGCGGAGAGCACCTCCCAGGTGCCGGTGCCCTTGGCGCGGGAGGGCGTGTCGGTGGTGGACACCTGGTACTTGCCGCCCGAAGCGGTGCTGTGCCCGTTGGTGTCGAGATAGCCGCCCTGCCAGCTGTTGTAGCCGTTCTGGAGATGGATCTGGTCGCCGTACTTCAGCTCGTTCGCCATCGGGCCTTTTCCCTTCCGTGGACGACACAGAACGCGCCCCTGCCCGGCGGGCCGTGCCCGGTGCCCGGCGGGGACAGCAGCCATCCTGGCAACTCGGCCGACATCCGCGACCCACTACGCGAAACCTGGCGAAAACTCGTGTCACTCACTTCAGGCCATGAACCGGACACGGGGTGCGTGGCGTGAGGTCCATGAGGATGTCGTCGGCCGCCCAGAGGACGAACCGTTCGACCGGCGTCACCTCATGGCCCGGCGCGGGCCGGAACCGGAACCGCTTGAGCAGTACGGCAAGCGTCAGCTCGGCCTCCGTCATCGCCAGGCCTGCCCCCTCGCAGCTGCGCGGCCCGAGTCCGAACGGGACGTAGGCGAACCTCGGCCGTTCCGCGGCCTCTTCCGGGGTGAACCGCTCGGGCCGGAAGGCCTCGGGTTCGGGCCAGTGGGCGGGGTTCATGTGGAGGGCCCAGAAGGGGTAGAAGACCGTGGTACCGGCCGGAATCACATACTGGTCCCCTGCGGACGGGTGGTGGAGGGCAAGGTCCTCGGTCGTCTCCCTGGCGCCGTAGGGGCCGGGCGGGTAGAGCCGCATGGACTCCTTGAGGACCATCTCCAGGTACGTGAGCCGGCGCAGGTCGGCGTAGTCGGGCACCGCGCGGTCGCCGAGGACCCGCTCCAGCTCGTCGGCGACGCGTGCGGCCACGTCGGGGTGGCGCCCCAGCAGGTGCAGGGTCCAGGAGACGGCGACACCGGTGGTGTGGTGGGCGGCGAGCATCGTCACCATGACGGTGTCGCGGATCCGCGCGGGCCGCTCACCGGCGTCGACGAGCGCCCCGATGAGATCGCTCCGGTCGCCGGTCCGCCCGCCGGAGCGGTGCGCGGCGATCAGCCGGTCGACGGTGGCGCGCAGCGAGGCAAGGGCGTCGGCGGCCGACTCCCCGCCCTCGGTGAGGACCCGCTCGAACGCGCCGATGACCTCGCCCGGCTCCACGAGATCGGAGGCGGCGGCGCCGCCGAGCGCGTACGCGCAGATCATCCGCAGCGAGAGGGCGGTGAGGTCCCTCTGCAGCGCGACGGGCGATCCGCGGCGGGCCTGCTCGTCCCAGCGGTCGGCGAGGTCGGTCACGAGCGCGGCGAACGAGGCGAAGTGCCGCTCGTGGGAGGGCCGCCCGGCCAGCACGGACAGCAGCAGCCGCCGCCAGGGCGCATGCTCCTCGGCGTCCAGCACCTGTAAGTTCCCGGCCTCGCACAGGGGAGCCAGAAAGTCGAAGAGCCGCGCTGGCCGCTTGTTCACATGAGCGGTGGCCTCCAGCAGGACGGGATCGGCGACGGACACGGCCACCCCGGCGCCGGGCAGCTGGAACCGGGCGACGGGCCCGTACCGCTCATGCAGCCACAACTGATACCGGTGCAGCCCACCGGCCTCGGCAATGGCCCCGACCCCACCGTCGTCCCGCAACGCGGGCCCAGGAGCCGGAACCGGAACCGGATCGCGCATCAAGCCCCCTCCTCACCCCCGCACGTCACTCCCCGGTCGTCTTCTCCACCAGCGCGCTGTACGTCAGCTGCAGCGCATCCGCCCCGGCCAGCGCGGTGAGCGCCCCCATGGCGGTGCGGGTGCCGCGTGGCCAGAGGAGTTGCCCCGCGGTGAGGGTCGAGGCCACCCAGACGCTCACGCAGAACGGGCAGGTCAGCAGCTCGCCGACCGTGTCCTTGGCGCCGTCGGACCGCGCCTCCTCGTGCAGCTCGGCGGGCCCCTCCGGGCCCTCGTACGTGGTGAAGGGGGCCCTGAGCGGGCTGGTCACCGACGCCTTGGTCAGCAGTCGGCTCAGCCGGAAGGTCGCCACCGCCGTCAGCGCCACGTCCCAGGGCACGGGCTTGTCCGGCAGCGGACGGCCACGCATCTTGACCACCGTCGCCCACCCCGCCGTATAGACGCCAAAGGCCGTCATGGCCACCAGATAGCCGCGCAGCGGGCGGCCTTCCCCCGCCGAGTACGTACGTTCGGTGCGTCGCAGCCGTCGCCTCAGGCGCTCCGCGAGACGGCTGTCAATTGCCATGCCCAAGGCCTCAGTCCTCTTCTGCCCGTTCTGCCCGTTCTGTTCGCTTCGGTGCCCGGTCCGCTTCACGGTCGACCGACTTGTTCTCAGGCGGAGAGTCCCCCCACGGGCAGGGGACAAACAGCCGCTCCAAAGGGCACTTTCGCCCCCTGGCCGAGGCACCGCTTTCGCCCCCTGGCCGACCGAACACCCGTGCCCGGCCGGCCAGGCAGTCGCGCGGTCAATCCTTGCCCATGGCTTTGCGCACGGCGTCCTTGGTGCGGTCCATGAGGGCGGCCACGGGCCCGAGAGCCACGTTCTTCGCCCCGGACTCGACG
>NZ_WMBF01000656.1:0-2963 GCF_019400875.1 Streptomyces anatolicus
GCCGGGGCTGCGGGGAGAGCCGGGGTGGCCGGGGCGGTCGGCGTGCTCGGGGTGGTCTCGGCCGGGGCCGTCACCTTCAGTTCGACGGTGAGGGTGCCGCCGCCGACCGTGGCGACCCGCAGCAGATACGTGCCCGCCGCGTCGTCGGCGTACAGCTTCGGCAGCTTCAGCAGGCCGTTCGCGTCCGTCTTCAGGCCCTTCAGGGCGCGGACCGGGTTGCCGTTCGCGTCCTTGAAGAAGTAGGGGCCCTTGTCGTTGGGCGTGGCGTCCGTCGCCGACGTGATCAGGGTCGCGGAGGCCGTGACACCGTCGGCCGCCTCGCCCTTGTACGTCGCCTTGACCTCGACCCGGTCCGCGAACTCCTTGCCCGCCTCGCAGGTCAGCGGCTTGTCGCTGGTCCTGACGAGCGCGTCGGCCTGGGGCGCGGTGACCTTCGCGGTGTAGTCGAGGCCCGTCAGCGTGCGGCCCACGACGGTGGCGCGCACGGCGAACTGGCCCGTCTTCTTGCCCGCCTTGAGCACGGGGGCGGTGGCCTTGCCCGCGGCGGTCGTGGTGACGACGGCGCTCCGCGCGCCGCCCTCGAAACGGGTGTCCGTGTCGCCGACGACCCGGAACTTCACCTTGACCTTGGCCACGCCCGAGCCCGACTTGGACTCCGTACGCACCTCGACGCGCTCGGCGAAGGCATCGCCCGCCGCCGCGGTCAGTGTGCCGGTGTCCGCGTCCTTGAGGCGCGCGACCCGCTCGGTGGGCGTGGGCGGGTCGGGCTTGTCGTCGCCGCCGTTGCCCGGCTTCTCGGACCCGCTGCCGCCGCCCTTGCCGGGCGTGTGGGTGCCGGTCCTGTCCCTGTTGCCGTTGTCGCCCTTGCCGCCGCCCTTGCCGGGCTTGTGCGAGGGCGTGCCGGTGCCGCCCGGCGTCAGGCTCGGGCCCAGACCCGGGACGCGGCGGTCGCTGCGGTCGTCCGGCAGGACGCCCTTGCCGTCGGGCACCTCGTGGACGCCATTGCGGTAGTACTCCAGCCACGACAGGACCGTGTTCAGGTACTCCGTCGACTGGTTGTAGCTCAGGATCGCCCGGTGCAGATCGTCCTCGACGGCCAGGTCGCGGTCGTTCGCGCAGAGGTAGTGGCCCGCGGCGAGCGCCGCGTCGTAGATGTTGTTGGGGTCCTTCTTGCCGTCGTCGTTGCCGTCCTTGCCCGAGAAGGCCCACGTCGCCGGGATGAACTGCATGGGGCCGACCGCGCGGTCGTGCGTCGTGTCGCCGTCGTACGCGCCCTTGTCGGTGTCGGTGATCTTCGCGAAGCCGTTGCCGTTGAGGACCGGGCCGAGGATCGGCTTGGGCGTCGTGCCGTTCGCGTCGACGCGGCCGCCTCGGGCGTGGCCCGACTCGACCTTGCCGATGGCGGCGAGCAGCTGCCAGGGGACGTTGCAGCCGGGCTTGGCCTCGGCGAGCGCGGTCTCGGCCTTCTTGTACGCGTCGAGGACGGTGGCCGGGACGCCCGCCTCGGCCTCCTTGTCACCGCCGTTGGGCGCGGCCGGGACGGGGCTCTTCAGGGGCGGCAGGTCCGTGTAGTAGGGCGAGTCGCCGGTCGCGGAGTCGCCTCCGGGCGGGGTGTCCGTCGCCCCCGTCGTCTGCCCGTCGCGTGGAACGTCCGTCACGCCCGGGGCCTGCGACGCGGCCAGTGCCGCCACCGCCGCCGCGGCCACCGCGCTGGTCACCGCTCCCCTGCGCAGCCGCCTGCCGATTACCGGCGCCATGACCGAGCCACCCCTCCCCTTTGACCGCTGATGCGCGCCGACCCCACCTCCGTACGCGCTTGCCTTCGTACGCGCGTGCTCCCCAGTAGGGCGGCTCTGGCGACACTACGACAACTTGCAGCGCCCAGGCACCCGTTCGTGCCCGGTTTTTACCAGTTGGCCGAGACCGCGACAGGGCTGTTACGCCGCGGGGGCCTCGCCCTCCTCCTCCGGTGGCGTGAAGTCGCCTTCGGGTTGTCTCAAGTCGGCCTTGGGCGGAGTGAAATCTCCTTGCGGTGGCGGGGCGTAGTCGCCTTGCGGTGGGGCCGAGCCGTCCGGGGTCTCGCTGATGTCGCTCTGCGGGGTGAGGGCCTGCCCTATGGCCCGGCCCTTGTTGAGGCCGCGGTGCACGGCCTGCGCGACGCGCTCCACGGTGCGCACGCCGTAGGCCATCGTGGGGTTGCCGTGCGTGAGGACGACGATGCGGTAGGTGCGGTCGCCGCCGGTGAACACGCCGACGCTGTGTACGCGCCAGCCGTGCACGGCCCTGGGCAGCCAGCCGTTCTTGAGGTGGGCGCGCAGACCGCGCGGCATCCCCGCGGGCACGCCCCAGCGCTGGTCGCCGCGGACCTCGGCCATCTGCCGGAGCCCGTACGCGCGCGCGGCGGGCTTGAGGACGCCGCGGGCGCCGGTCAGCACACCGAGCAGACGCTGCTGGTCGGCGGCCGTGGTACGGGTCAGGCCCCAATAGCCGTACGGGCCAAGGGTGGTGGCGGTGGTGCCGACGCGGCGCAGGAAACGGGAGAGGTAGGCGTGGCCCAAGTCGTGCCAGAGCCGTCCGGTCGCGTCGTTGTCCGAGCGGGTGATCATGGGGCGGATCCGTCGGCGCTCCCAGGCGGTGAGGCCGCGGCCCCACTCCTGAGCGCGGAGCAGCGCGGCCTCCATCGTCAGGACCTTGGCGACGCTCGCCGCGTCGTAGCGGCGGTGGCTCGCGAGGTCGCAGACGAGGCCGGTGCGGGTGTCGCGTACGGATACGGAGACGCTGCCGACCCGGGACGACAGCGCCGCCCGGATGTCCTGGGACATCCGGGCGGCGAGGGTCCAGTCGCTGCCGGCGGTGCAGAGGGCCGCGCCCTGCTGGTCACTGGCGTCGGCGGCGGCCGCCGGTATGGGGCTCAGCGGTATGGGGCTCAGCAGGGCCGTGGTGAGCGCCGCGGCGAGCATGGA
>NZ_WMBF01000657.1:0-2942 GCF_019400875.1 Streptomyces anatolicus
CGTCCCGCCCGTCCACGTCGGCGTGGACGGCGAGCCCCGGCGTCGCCGCGCTGAACGGCGACCGGCTGTGCTGCGCGAGCAGCGCCAGCGCGTCCACGAGCCCGTCCCCGCCGTACGCCCCCGGCTTCCCCCACGCCTCGCGTACGTCACCGGCGTGCACCCACTCCCCGAGGGCGATGCCATCCAGGCGCCCCTTGGCAGCGGCCATGATGGGCCCGGCCTCGGACATGCCGCGCTCCAGCTCGTCCACGACGCGGGAGTTGGGCCAGTCGGCGCGCTCGGCGATGTCGCGTTCGTTGCTCTCCGGGCTGAAGACGCCCTCGCCGTAGCGGCTCTCCACGACCCGCATCAGCGCGGACCCGCAGTGCGCGAGCACGTGCCGCACGGTCCAGCCGGGACAGCAGGTGCGGACCGCGAACGCCTCATCGGGCGCGGCCCTCAACAGCGGGATCAGGGCGTCGCGTTCGGTCCGCAGGAGCCGTCCGGCACGCTCGGGTTCGTACGTCTCGTCATCAGCAGCAGTGGTCATGACGAAAGCCAACCGTCCGGGAGCGCACATGGCAACGGACGGGCTGGAACGTACCCAGCCCGTCCGTTGCGCCGGAGTCCTGCGTGACGGCCTGCGGGCCCGGCCGGCAAGGGGTTTGAGCCCGTCCGGCGATCGAGGACGAGTACGGCGGAGCCGACGACAGCCGACCACCCGATCAGGCGTCCACCTTCACGCCCCCCGAGACCGCCGCGGGCTCCCCCCGCATCACCAGCAGGGTGAGCAGGCCCTCCAATCCCGCGATGGCCGCCGCACCGGTGAACGCCGCGCCGAACCCGTCCGTCAGCGCGGGGAGGTCACCCAGCTCGCCCGCCCCCCGCGAGGTGGCCAGCGCGGTGAGCGCCGCGAGGCCGAGCGCCGACCCCACCTGGTACGTCGTGTTGACGATCCCGGACGCGAGCCCCGCCTGCTCCTGGGGCGCGCCGGACATCGCCGCCATCATCGCCGGGATGTACGCGAGGGACATACCGAGCGCGGCCACCAGCGAGGCCGGCAGCACGTCGATCACGAACGACCCGGTCGGCCCGACCCGGGAGAGCCACAACAGCCCGAGCGCGAGCACGAGCAGCCCCCCGCCGATCAGGTTCTTCGCCCCGAAGCGGCCGAGCAGCCGCGCGGTGACGGCCGTCATGAAGACCATGAGCAGCCCCGTCATCGGCAGCAGCGCGGCGCCGCTCGCGAACGCCCCGTACCCCATGACCTGCTGGAGGTAGAGGTTGAGGAAGTACCACATGGGGATCCAGGCGGCGCCGAGCAGCGCCATCGCGAGGTTGGCGGAACCGAGCCGCGGCACGCGCCACACCTTCAGCGGCATGAGCGGCTCCCGCACGGCCTTCTGGACGACGAGGAAGAGCGCCAGCAGGGCGACGGCACCGGCGAGTTGCAGCACCGTACCCGTCGAACCCCACCCGGCCTCCGGCGCCCGGACCACGGCGAAGACCGCGAGCGCGAGTCCGGCGGTCACGGCGGCCGCGCCGAGGACGTCGACCGAGCCGCGCCGGCCCTCGACGGCGGGCAGGAGGCGGGTCGCGGCGAGGGTGGCGGCGCCGATCGGGACGTAGATGATGAAGACCCAGGGCCAGCTCAGCCACTCGGTGAAGACGCCGCCGAGGAAGACGCCCGCCGTGCCGCCCGCGGGGGCGGCGGCGCCGTAGAGGGCCATGGCCTTGCCGAGTTCCTTCGGGTCGTGCCCGAAGAGCAGCATGAGCAGGGTCATGGCGGCGGGCGCGATCAGCGCGCCGCCGACGCCCTGCACGGCGCGCCCGGCGACCTCCACGGCGGCGGACTGCGCGGCGGCGGCGAGCACCGACCCGGCGATGAGGACCACCCACCCCGACACGAAGACCTTCCGCGCCCCGAACAGGTCGGAGAGCCGTCCGCCGAGGAGCAGCAGCCCGCCGAAGGCGATGACGTACGCGTTGAACACCCATTGCAGCTCGCCCTGCGAGAAGCCGAGATCCTTCTGCATCTCGGGGAGCGCGACCCCGATGATCGAGGTGTCCATGATGACCATGAACTGCGCGGTGGCGAGCACGAAGAGTGCCCACCAGCGCTTGGGATGGACGTTTTGCATGGCGATTCCCCTCCAGGCCATTACGAATCCGACGCACACTCTGATACCCCCATGGGGTATCGGACGCCGAGGAAGTTAACATACCCCCAGGGGGTACACAAGAGTTACGCTCCCCCCATGGCCCACGACGAGACCACCGCCGACACCGCTGCCGAGACCTCCGCCGCGACCGCCCCCGACCTGCGCGACCGCTGGCTCAGGACGCTCCTGCGCGCACGGGACACCGACGAGTGCGTCTACGACCCCTACCGCTTCGCCGACAACCTGCTCGCCCGTTGGGCCGAACCGCAGCGCCGCTACCACACGACCGCGCACCTCACGGCGGTCCTCGACCACATCGACGTGCTCGAGGACCACGCCGACGACCCCGAGCTGGTCCGGCTCGCGGCCTGGTTCCACGACGCGGTGTACGCGCCCGACCGCTCCGAGAACGAGGAGCGCTCGGCCCGCCTGGCCGAACGGGCCCTGCCCGAGGCGGGCTTGTCGGACGAGCAGACATCCGAGGTGGCCCGCCTGGTCCGCCTGACCGTCACCCACGACCCCGCCGACGGCGACCACAACGGCGAGGCGCTGTGCGACGCGGACCTGGCGATCCTGGCGGCGGCCCCGGACGCGTACGCGGCCTACGCGGCGGCCGTCCGCGAGGAGTACGGCTTCGTGCCGGACGAGACGTTCCGCGCGGGCCGGGCGGACGTCCTGCGCCAACTCCTGGCGCTCCCCCGCCTGTTCAGAACCCCGTTCGGCGCCGCCAACTGGGAGGCCCCCGCACGCGAGAACATCACCACGGAACTGGCCCTACTGGCCCCCTGAGCCCCCTACGTC
>NZ_WMBF01000658.1:0-2929 GCF_019400875.1 Streptomyces anatolicus
CTTGTGGCCCCTACAGAGCCGAAGGCACCCGAGAGACCAAGAAAAGCCCCCGCTCAGCCCCGAGAAGAGGACCGCCGGAGCCGATGCCGCACGGCCCGCTGCGCAAGCGGCCCAAGATCCTCAACCGCACTCACCAAGAGGGACAACTGCTCCAGCGAGGCAAGCGCCCGCTCCGTACCCGCACGATCAACCCCCTCGTACAGCTCCAGGCCCACGAAGGACGCCGCAACCGCCCGCGCAAGCCCCACCGCATCCGTGAACTCCCCCAGCGGCGACCCCGCCAGAACCCGCACCAGGACCTTCTCGATCTCCTCGACCCACAGGGCGAGCCCCGCCCCGGTCGCCGCCGCGAGCCGAGGCTGCGTCTGCGCCCCCGCGAGCAGCTGCCCAAGGACGGCGACGTGCCCGGCGTCCCGCTCCTTCTCGTGCATCTCCCGCCCGAAGGCGAGCAGTTCGGAGAGGGAGCCGATCCCGGCGAGGCGTTCGCGGTAGAGGGCCACCCGCTGCTCGGTCCCGTACCGGCACGCCGCCGCGAGCAGCTCGTCGACGGAACCGAAGTGGTAGAAGACCAGCGCCTGATTGACCCCCGCGGCAGCGGCGATCGTACGCGCCGACGTCTTGGCGATCCCCTGCTCCGTGAGCGTCCGCAACGCCCCTTCAAGAAGCTTCTCCCGCGTCTCCTGCCCCTTGCCGGGATCCTTACCGAGCCCCTTGACGGCACCCTGCACAGGGCCCTTCCCCGTACTCACGCCCGCGCCTCCTCACGAACAGGCCGCAGCCCGGCCCGCACCCCGCACGCCCGGACATCCGTATACGTCGCCGCGAAGGACCCCTCGTACCCGAAGAGCGGCCCGAAGCGCCGATTGACGACCCGGACCTGGATGCGAAAGCGCCCGGCGGCGTCGTCGTAGGACTCCCGCACCTCGGCGTCACCGCCGATCAGCGAGGGAACGCGGCAGTCGACCGGCCCCTCCCGGAACCGGTGCTCTCCGGAGCGGATCACGAGCGAGCCGTCGGGCTCGGCGCGGAAGTGCAGGTCGCTGGCGAGGTGCTGATGCGTGCCGAGGTAGTCGAGCACGCGGTCGCCCTTGGGGCTCAGGACCATCTGGGCGTCGAAGCGGCGGGGCCCGCCGGGCAGGTCGAAGGTGCGCACGAAGGTCACCGTCTCACGGCCGTAGGTGTCGACGTACGGCACGTTCTCGATGATGAAGGGCACGTCCCGCCCCTGGCGCGGCACGAGGATGTTGCGGGTGCCGCCGACCGCGAGGAACGGCTTCACGAAGCCCCGGCCGTGCCAGATCCGGTCCATGACGCCCCGCCCTGTGCAGGCCTCGCCGCTCTCCAGGCCGACGGAGAAGCGGCGCCGCAGCTCTGGGTGGAGCCGGTGGAAGTCGGCGCCCATCACGGTTTCGAAGATCGAGGTCATGGGCGCGGCTCCAGGGCGGTGGCGAGGGTGGACAGGATGCGCGGGGCACGCGCGCGTACCGGCGGGGTGCGCAGGCACCGGCGGGCCGCCGGGGTGGTCGGCAGCGGCGGCAGGATCAGCGCGAGCGCGGCGGCCGCGAGGGCCGTCACGGGGGCGAGGAGAACCGCCGCCGCGACGAACAGGACGCGCAGGACGACCTCGGCGACGGCGTTGAGGAGGGCGCGCTCCGGGGTGATGCCGCGCTCCAGCCAGAGGCGGAGGCGGTCGAAGGACCAGGCGGTGGCCCAGCCCATCAGCGGGCGGAAGACCGCGCGGTCGGCGAGCGCGCCGAGGCGGCCCCAGCGCGGCCGGTAGTCATACCCGGTGAGGAATCGGATGCCGTCGCCGTCCGGGGTGGGTACGTAGCGCCAGTAGCCGCTGCCCTCTTCGATGAGGGAGAGCGGGTGCGGCGAGGCGAACCGCAGCGCGGAGGTCCGCGTGCCGTCGGGACGCCGCCGCTCCCCCGCGCTGACCCCGGTGCCGGCGACCGTCAGGAAGGGCAGCACGCGCGTGGCGTACCGGAAGTGCCGCGGCTCGCCCTCCCGGCACGGCAGGTAGGCGATCTCGGTGAAGCGCAGGTCCCAGCGCTGGTGCAGGGCGGGCTCCTGGGTGCGCTCCCAGAGCGCGTCGAGATCGGCACGTATCCGTGCCTCGATATACAGACTCACGGCAAACCCCCACGTCAGCGCCTTCTTGAGCGACTGCTCAACAGGAAGGTACAGCCGTTTGAGCAGTCGCTCAAGTTCGCGGGTACAGAAAAGCCCCCACCAGGAGGCGGGGGCTTTTCGGCAAGTGGGTGCGCGGCCCTAGGCGGAGAGGTGGCGCTCCACCGTCTCGACCTTGGAGGTGAGTCCGTCGGTCACGCCGGGCCGGATGTCCGCCTTCATGACAACGGAGACGCGGGGTGCCCGTGCCTCCACGGCGGCGACGGCGCGCTTGACTACGTCCATCACCTCGTCCCACTCGCCCTCGACGGAGGTGAACATGGCGTCGGTCTTGTTCGGCAGGCCCGACTCGCGGACGACACGGACGGCGTCGGCCACGTACTCGCCGACGTCCTCACCCACGCCGAGCGGGGTCACGGAGAAGGCGACGATCATGCGTTGACGATCCCTTCCTTGCGGGCGCGCGACGCGATCACCGCGGACTCGGCCTCCCGCTTCAGCTTGCGCTCGGCGAAGAAGCCGCCGGTCGGCAGGACGGAGAGGACGAAGTACAGGGCGGCGGTCTTGAGGTCCCACTTCGTGCGGTTCCAGGCGTCGAGCCAGAAGAGCACGTACAGGACGAAGAGCACACCGTGGATCATGCCCATCGCCGGCACGGCGTTGAACTCCGTGGTCCGCTTGAGCACCGAGCAGACGAGCAGCAGCAGGAAGGAGACGGCCTCGGGGGCCGAGACCAGGCGGAGGCGGCGGAGTGCGGAAGCGGTCTTGATGTCCACGGGTCACCTTCGGTGAGTGGGGG
>NZ_WMBF01000659.1:0-2907 GCF_019400875.1 Streptomyces anatolicus
GGCCGGGGGTGGTGGGGTCGTGCTCATGGGCACCTCGCAGGAGAGGGACGGTCGGGTGCTGGAGCGGTGTGGAGCGGTGCGGTGTAGTTCGGTGCGGTGCGGTGCGGCGGTGTGGTGCGGCGGTGCGGTCCGTGGGGGACAGCCGTGCCCGACAAGGTAGAGGATCGTTGAACGATCCCTCAATACCCATGTTGTCTCGTTCTTCTGTCTGCGATTGAATCCGGGCATGGCTGACGGGATGGCTGCTGGCATGGCTGAGTTGAGCGGACTGGCCGACGACCGTGCGCTTCTCGGGCGCACCAGTACGGCGGAGAGGGTCTCGGACATCCTCAGGAGCCGCATCGCCGAGGGCTACTTCCCGCCCGGCACGCGCCTTTCCGAGGACAGCATCGGCGGCGCGCTCGGCGTCTCACGCAACACGCTCCGGGAGGCGTTCCGGCTGCTCACACACGAGCGCCTCCTCGTCCACCAGCTCAACCGGGGCGTCTTCGTACGGGTCCTCACGGTCGAGGACGTCGAGGACATCTACCGCACGCGCCGCCTCGTGGAGTGCGCGGTCGTCCGCGGGCTCGGCGAGCCCCCGTTCGCGCTCGACGCGGTCACGGGCGCCGTCGAGGACGGTCTGCGCGCCGCCGCCGAGAAGGACTGGAAAGGCGTCTCCACCGCCAACATCCACTTTCACAGGGAACTCGTCGCCCTCGCCGGCAGCGCCCGCACCGACGAGCTGATGCGCAGCGTCTTCGCCGAACTGCGCCTGGCCTTCCATGTGGTGGACGATCCCCGCCGCCTCCACGAGCCGTACCTCGAACGCAACCGGCGGATCCTCGCCACCTTGCGGACGGGCCGCGCCGCGGAGGCCGAACGACTCCTCGCCGCCTACCTCGAGGACTCCCTCGCGGGGCTCGTCGAGGTGTACGGACGGCGGGTCGGCGAGGACGGCTGAAGCGGCCGCAACGGATGGCTGAAGCGGTCGCCCCGGAGGGCTGAAGTGGTCGGCCCGGAGGGGTGAAGCGGTCATTCCGGACAGCTGAACTGGCCGTTCGGGAGGGCTGAAGCGGTCATTCCGGGCGGCTGTCCGGCGCTGTGCGCGAGGCGGTGAGGCGGCCCCCGAGCCGGTCGCTTCTGCGCCGTTTCGACCGTTGTCAGACCGAGGACCTAGTCTGTGCACCGTGACTTCGCCAGCCGCTACGGACACCACTCCGCCCCAGCTCAGCGCGGGGCCGCGGCCCGCTCCGGGCCCGGCCGCCGACGAGGGCCTGGCGCGCCGCCTGCGCGCCCTGGCCTGCACGGCTCCGCTGCACGACCTCGACGTGCGCAAGGCCAACCTCGCGGGCGAGTACTCGGTGTACGCGATGGCGGAGGTGGCCCTGGCCGCCATCGACCTCGTCACACTGAACATGGACTTCGACACCGGCGCCGACCACGAGCAGATCGTCGCCAGGCTGCTCCCGCGCGTCGCCGCGCAGGCCCCGCACCGCCCCGCCGCCGAGCACGAGCGCGTGGCCCGCTGGGTCCTGGAGAACCTGATCAACGTGGGCAGCGTCGACCGCGGCTTCCGCGCGGTGTACGGCACCTTCGCGCCCGACGGGACGTACGTCCGCAGGGACTACGACTTCAAGCTCCTCGAAGAGGTCCCCGGGTACGGCGGCGGTGTCTATCTGCGCACGACGGACGAGGCCGTCAACGTCCTGGTGGGCGCCCTCGACACCGACGTCACCAGCGCCCAGATCGCAGCCGAGGTGAAGCTGGAGGTCCTGATCAGGCGCGGCAGGCTCGCCGACGCCCAGCTCGCCGCCGAGCAGGCCCGCTACCGCACGGTGCAGTATTCGGAGACGCTCCGCAAGGCCCTCGACGCGACCCGGCGCAACGTCCGGGCGGTGGACTGGCTCCAGGCCGTCCCCGACATGATCGCGGAGGCGCTCGACCACGTCGCCGACCGCTACCGCCACGAGAACGCCATCCTGACCAACATCCGCAAGGTCCGCGACGAGTCCGAGGCCGTCTCCGACTCGAAGGCGGGCGAGCACAAGCGCCGCGCCGCCGAGCTGGTCGACATCGTCAAGGACTGCATCCGCCGCCACACCCAGCTCCAGTCCCGCCTGCTCGAAGCGGGCCCGCTCTTCCGCGCCGAGCAGGACCGGCAGGCCTTCGCGGCGCCCACCGCGCGCGCGGGCCTCGACCTCTACGGCCAGCTCGTCGCCCCGCTCCTGCCGCTCCCCGCCGAGCAGGCGACCCGGGTGACGGACGCCTTCTTCGCGCGCGGGACCGGCCTGCGCACCCCCGTGTCCGTGCGGGTCGGCGACCTCGTCGACATACTGCTCACCCCTCCCATGGAGCGCGAGCACCTGGGCGCGGAGATGCCCGAGCCGGACCTGATCGCCACCCCGGACGACAGCCGCTTCAGCGAGGAACAGCTCGCGAGCGCCATGGAACTGCTCGATCTGCCCGCCGACGCCCCGCGCCGCCTCTCCGGACTGCTCGCCGAGGCCCGCCTCCGCGACCGCGAACTGCCGTATCTGGTCGCCCTGCTGACCGTCCACGCGGCGAGCCCGCCGGTCGGCACCGCCTACCGCCAGGGCGAGGAGAAGCTGCTCTTCGCCGTGGACGACGGGACCGAGCTGGACGACGAGGAGTTCGGCGGCGCCGACCTCATCGTCGGCACGGCCCTCCTGGACGCGGCCGGCATGGCGGCCGACCGCAAGGAGGCGGCGTGACCAGGGTCGACGCCACCGGGCGCCGCCCGAGCTCTTCTTCCGCGCGCAGTCCCGGCACTTTCGCGAACGGTCCCGTCCGGTTCGGCCGCGACTCCGGCCCTTCCGGGCACCGGCCCGGCCCGTTCAGCCACGGCCCCGGCCCTTTCAGGCGCCCTCCCGGCCTTTTCGGGCAGCACCCCCGTCCGTTCAGCCC
>NZ_WMBF01000660.1:0-2902 GCF_019400875.1 Streptomyces anatolicus
GCCCCTCACCGCCCGGGCCAACACCCCGCACCGCTTCGTCCTGAACGACACCAACGACGGCTACACGGGCGCCTATCACGGCTGGGACTACTGGGAGCGCGAGATCGACGTACTCGCGCTGCACGGCTACAACGAAGTCCTCGTGTACGTGGGGGCGGACGCCGTCTACCACCGCGCGTTCCAGGAGTTCGGCTACGGGGACGAGGAGCTGAGGGCCTGGATCCCGGCCCCCGCGCACCAGCCGTGGTGGCTCCTGCAGAACATGTCGTCGTTCCCGCACCCCGTCTCCCGGCAGCTCATCGACGCCCGCGCCCGCCTCGGCCGCCGCATCTGCGACCGGCTGCGCCAGCTGGGCATGACGCCGGTCCTGCCGGGCTACTTCGGGACCGTGCCGCCCGGCTTCGGGACGAGGAATCCGGGGGCGAGAACGGTCCCCCAGGGCACCTGGGTGGGCTTCGCGCGCCCCGACTGGCTGGATCCGCGCACCGGCCATTTCGCCCGGGTGGCGGCCGCGTTCTACCGGGCGCAGGACGAGCTGTTCGGGCCGTCCACGATGTACAAGATGGACCTGCTCCACGAGGGTGGCAAACCCGGTGACGTACCCGTGGGCGAGGCGGCCCGGGGCGTCGAGAAGGCCCTGCGGACCGCGCACCCCGGCGCCACCTGGGTGATCCTCGGCTGGCAGCGCAACCCGGCGAAGGCCATCACCGACGCCGTCGACAAGCAGCGCATGCTCGTCGTCGACGGCATCTCCGACCGCTTCCCGCACATCACCGACCGCGAGGCCGACTGGGGCTCCACGCCCTACGCCTTCGGCTCCATCTGGAACTTCGGCGGCCACACCACGCTCGGCGCCAACACCCCCGACTGGGCCGCGCTGTTCGAGAAGTGGCGCACGAAGGAGGGCAGCACCCTCAGCGGCATCGCCCTGATGCCGGAGGCGGCCGACAACAACCCCGCCGCCTTCGAGCTGTTCTCCGAACTGGCCTGGCGGGTGGGCGACCTGGACCTCGAGGCCTGGTTCGCCGAGTGGGCCACCGCGCGGTACGGCGCCGCCGACCCGCACGCCGCCGCCGCGTGGGACGTACTGCGCCGCACCGCGTACGGCACGACCCGTACCGACAAGTGGGCCGAGGGCGCGGACGGCCTCTTCGGGGCGCGTCCCGACCTCGCGGCGAGGTCGGCGGCGTCCTGGTCGCCGAAGAAGATGCGATACGAGCCGTCAGATTTCGAGCCCGCGCTAGGTGAACTCCTTACCGTACGGCGTGACTTGCGGGACTCGACCGCGTACCGCCGCGACCTGCTCGATGTCGCCCGGCAGGCGCTCTCCAACCGTGGCCGCGTCCTGCTGCCGCGCGTCAAGGAGGCGTACGACGCGAAGGACGCGGCCCGCTTCGGCCGGCTGACCCGCGACTGGATCGAACTGATGGACCTGCTCGACCGGCTGGTCGCCACGGACTCCCGCCACCTGCTCGGCCGCTGGGTCGCGGACGCCCGCGCATGGGGCGCCGACGCGCGCGAGCGCGACCAACTCGCCTACGACCAGCTGTCGTTGCTCACGGTGTGGGGCAACCGCTCTGGCGCGGACGCCGGACTGCGCGACTACGCCAACCGCGAGTGGGCGGGGCTCGTCGGCGGCCTCTACCGGCTGCGCTGGGAACGGTACTTCAAGGAACTGCGCGCCGCGCTGGCGGAGGCCCGCGAGCCCCGGAAGATCGACTGGTTCGCCTTGGAGGACGCGTGGATCCGCGACCCGGGTCGCCTGGCCACGCGGCCGGCCGGTGACACGTACAGGGTCGCGGAACGGGTGCATGCCCGGCTGACGGCTTCGTAGCTCAGGCTGCGGAGTGGGCGCCGTCGGGGCGGACCTCGCTCTACGCGGTGGCGGGCTGGGGAGCGGTCCGCGCTCTCGGCGCGGCGTTCAGCTGCGCCGGGCCGGGGCTGCGGGGGTTCATTCGAGGCGGCGCCCCCGCACCGACGGGAGGGCCGGGGCGCCGCTCACAGCTCAGCGGCGCGGTGGGCACTCCTTCCACGCCATGTGGTACTCGGTGCTGATGTCCCCGTCCGTCGAGTCCATCGTCATGAAGCTCGACTTCGCGGGATCCGACGTGCCCACGTCGACACGCAACTCCGTGTTGATGTTGAAGTTCCGCCGCTCCCCGCACGGCGCCCAGACCAGCTGCGCCCAGTCCGTCGTATCGGTGGCCTGCCAGTTGTCGTGGTGGGCGCCCTTGAACTCATGGGTGATCGCGGCCGTGCTGGGTGAGCCCTGGAAGTAGTACGAGGCCTTCTCGATGCCCTTGGCGCCCGGCTGGAGCGAGGCGTAACCGCGGTAGTCCGCGCTCGCGATCGCGTACGTGAAGCCCTGCGGGACGTACACGATGAGGTTGAGCTGGCAGTTCTTGCGGAACGCGGTGGGGTCCGCGCCGCCGCCCGCCCGGGCGAGGTAGTCGCTGTAGGTGACCGTGAAGGCCGTGTTGTCCTCGGAGACGGCGACGGCCGCGGTGCCGCGCGGGCAGCCCGAGCCGTTCACCGTGGCGACCTCGATCACGATCTTGTCCGGCGGCGGTTCAAGGGTCCCGGTGGGGCTGTACGCCGAGAGCGTGGAGCCGAACAGCGCCGCGACGGCGCCGGTCAGCAGCAGTGCACCAGCCATGGTTCTCCGTTCCGTTGCGAAGGAGGGGGGTTGGAGAAGTGCCGTGGTGCGTGAAGCGTGAGCGAGGGGAGCGTACGGAGCGGCGGGAAGCACTGCCAGAGCGATGTCCGGCCATTCCGCCGACGTCAACTCAGCGCGGGCTGAGGGCTCTTGACGGGTATACGTCGTCGTCAATCTCTGGTAGGAAACCTTCCTAACAGTACGCGGAACGACGAACTCCCCCTCCTGGAGGCCCACGTGCAGACC
>NZ_WMBF01000661.1:0-2890 GCF_019400875.1 Streptomyces anatolicus
CCCCGGATATTTCCCGCCCCGCCCCTCAATCGCTGTGACCTGAGTCACACCCTTTCTGGCGGGAAGCACACGATCGGTCGCGCCCAGCGAGCGCCCGCGTACCCCCCGGCACAGGGTGATCGGACAGGGTGCAGCCAGGTCAGGCGGCTGCCGCGGAGTGGAAGGGCCACGTATGCAGCAGCCGATCCGGCGGCGGATACGCCCCGCCCGCCGCGGTGTCGCCCTCGCCTCGGTCACGGTCCTCGCCCTCGCGGTCACCACCTCGGCGAGCACCGGACGCCTGATGGAGGACTCCCCCAGCGCGGCGGGCCCCGTGTCGATGGCCCGCGGCAGCGCACTCGGGCCGTGCATGATCAGCGGCACGATGGGCGTGCAGATGTCGGAAGGCATGCCCACCCCGCCCGGCTACTCCCGTTCCACCGGCACCGTCCGCGCCCTGAACCTCATGGTCGACTTCTCGGACGCGCCCGGTGAGGGCAGCGCGATGGACCGGCTCGCGGAGTTCTTCCCGCAGACCGCGAAGTGGTTCAGGACCAGCTCGTACGGGCGCCTGGACTACCGTCCCGAATCCCCCGTCCCGGACTGGCTGCGGATGCCCAAGTCCTTCGCGGAGTACGGGATAGAGCGCGGCGCCCCCTTCGATCCGGGCTACCGGGAGCTGGTCGAGGACATCGTGGACGCCGCCGACCCGGACGTGGACTTCCGCGCCTACGACCTCGTGAACGTCCTCGTCACCCCGAACGCGGGGCCCTCCGCGCTCGACACGGTCCTCTCGGTGACCTTCGCGGGCAACCACGAGGCGCCGGTCGCGGACGGTGTGCCCGTCGCCAACGCGTCCTTCGTCTACAGCCGCCAGGACGACGGTTCGGGCAGCTACCACGAGACGGGCTACCGCGTCCTGCCCCACGAGAACGGCCACGTCTTCGGCCTGCCCGACCTGTATACGCAGGACGGCGGCGGCGCGGTCGGCCACTGGGACATCATGAGCGAGGACTGGGGCGCCAACAACGACCTGCTCGCCTGGCACAAGTGGAAGCTGGGCTGGCTCGACGACGACCAGATCGGCTGCGCGGCGAAGCCCGGCGGCAGCGAGCACCTGCTCTCCCCGCTGGCGCGCTCCGGCGGCACGAAGCTCGCCTTCGTCCCGGTGAACGCGAAGACGGGGTACGCGATCGAGGCCCGTGCCCCCGGCGGCAACGACGAAGCGGTCTGCAAGCCGGGCGTGCTGGTCTACCGCGTGGACGCCGACGTCGACACGGGCCACGGCCCGGTCACGGTCTTCGACTCGGCCGGCGACAGCGGCGGCTGCACCCGCAGACCGAACGTCCACGCCGAACTCTCCGACGCGCCCTACGGCCCCGGCGAGACCTTCACCGACCGCGAGACGGGCATACGGGTGAGGGTGGCGGAAGTGACGGACGACGGCGACTACCGCGTGCACGTCACGCGGCCGTAGCGCCGTTCCCCGGCGCGGACCCCGACCCGGCCCCGGGGACCGTCTGCTGCACCTGCCGCAGGAACGCGGCGTTGCTCGGGGTCTTCTTGATGCGGTCGATCACCGTCTCCAGGGAGCTGTGGCCGTCCCTGCCGAGCAGGGCGCGTCGCAGTCCGCGTACGGCGGTCAACTCATCGCCCGTCAGGAGCAGTTCCTCCCTACGCGTGCCGGAGGGGGTGATGTCGACGGCCGGGAAGAGGCGCCGGTCGGCGATGAGGCGGTCGAGGCGCAGCTCCATGTTCCCGGTGCTCTTCAGCTCCTCGAAGTAGTAGTCGTCGGCGCGCGATCCGGTCTCCACGAGGACGGTGGCGAGCATCGTCAGGGAGCCGCCCTCCTCGGCGAGGCGCGCGGCGCCGAAGAGCCGCTTGGGGCCCTGGATCGCGGCCGCGTCGACGCCGCCGCTGAGGGTCTTGCCGCCACTGGCGGCCGCGTTGTTGTAGGCGCGGCACAGCCGGGTCAGCGAGTCGAAGAGCATGACGACGTCGCGCCCCTCCTCGACCAGGCGCTTGGCGCGCTCCACGGCGAGTTCGGCGAGCGCGATGTGCTGCTTGGCGGGCCTGTCGAAGGTCGAGGAGAGCACTTCGCCGCGGACCGAGCGGAGCATGTCGGTGACCTCCTCGGGCCGCTCGTCGAGGAGGACGACCATGAGGTGGCACTCGGGGTGGTTCTCGGCGATCGCCGCGGCGATCTGCTGGAGCAGCACGGTCTTGCCGGTCTTCGGCGGTGCGACGATCAGGCCGCGCTGTCCCTTGCCGACGGGTGCCACGAGGTCGACGAGCCGCCCCGTGACGGAGCCGCCCGAGGACTCCAGGCGGAGCCTTTCGCGGGGGTGCAGCGGGGTCAGCTCCCCGAAGCGGGGGCGTCCGTGCAGGCCTTCGGGGACGCGTCCGTTGACCCGGTGGACGCCGGTGAGCGTGCGGGCCCGCCCGGCGCACTCGCCGTCGACGAAGTCGCCGCCGCGGAGGCCGAGTTGGCGGATGAGCGGGGCGGGCACCTGCACGTCGGCGGAGGCGGGCAGGCACCCTTCGCTCCGGAGGAATCCGCGCCCGTCGCGGGCGATGTCGAGAACGCCCTTGCAGGTCAGGGGCGTTGACGTGGGGGTTTCGGTCAGGGTGGCAGTCATGAGGGTGGTCCTTTCGCGGACATGCGAATGAGGGGGCCCGGCGGGACGGCGATGATCACGCCCCGTACGACGAGCGAGGAGAACCGCTTCAGGCGAGCGGCGCGGAAGAAGGCCGGAACGGCCTGTCAGATCCCGAGAGGGAGAAAGTGAACCAGCACGGGCGCCCTGAGATGAGCTGGGCGTACACACGTACTGATGGCACGGTAGCACAGGGCGGCACCGGGCCACCGGTAAAAGCTCCTACTCCCGGCACACAGCGCAGGGTATCGGGT
>NZ_WMBF01000067.1:0-21264 GCF_019400875.1 Streptomyces anatolicus
GCGATGTCCTGGGGGGTGGGCCGGAGGGCCGGGTCCTTCTGCAGGCACTGCTGTACGAGTCCGAGCAGGGACTCCGGTACGCCGCTGAGGTCGGGTTCTTCCTCCGCGACCCGGAACATCAGCGCGTGCAGGCCGCTGTCCACGGTCCCGAAGGGAGAGCGTCCGGTGGCGGCGTAGGCGAGGACCGAGCCGAGGCAGAAGATGTCGGAGGCGGAGGTGAGGCGCTGCCCCCGTACCTGTTCCGGTGACATGAAGCCGGGCGATCCGATGACCGCGCCGGTGCGCGTCATCGCCCCCTCGGCGATGGTTTCCAGGGCCCGTGCGATGCCGAAGTCGATGACGCGGGGCCCGTCGATGGTGATCAGGACGTTGCCCGGTTTGAGGTCGCGGTGGATCAGGCTCGCCGTGTGGATGTCGGTCAGCGCCTGTGCCAGTCCGCCCGCGAGGGCGCGTACCGAAGGCTCCGGAAGCGGGCCGAAGTCCCGCGCCACCACGTCCTGGAGGGACGGCCCGGCGACGTACTGCGTGGCCACCCACGGCACCTGGGCGTCGGTGTCGGCGTCGAGCACGGCCGCCGTCCAGGCCCCGCCGACCCGCCGTGCGGCGGCCACCTCGTGGGCGAACCGTTGCCGGAATTCCGGGTCCTTGGCGTACTCGGCCTGCACGACCTTCACCGCGACGGTCCGGCCGACATCCGAACGGCCCAGGTAGACCAGTCCCATGCCGCCCGCGCCGAGGCGGGCGATCAGGCGGTACGGGCCTATGTGACTCGGGTCTTCGGTGATCAGTGGGTCCACGGCAGGACCCTAGTCGATGGGCTCTGAACGGAGATGGGGAATGGGCGAGCGCCAGCGGCACATTGGCGGTTCGGCGGATCAGTCGGTTGGCTTGTACAGCGAGCCGGAGCGCGTCCCTGAGTCCCCGTGGAGCGGGCGGAGCATGTGCACGAAGATGTAGTCGATCTCTACGCCGACGTTGTTGAGTTCGAGGTCCAGGAGCGGGCCGCCATCGGGGCAGCCTTTCTCGGACTTGGCGTCCTCACGGAGTGTCGCTGGGGTGGTGTGCAGCGTGTGTACCCCGTCGTCGTCCGTGAGGGAGAACGGCTCGGTGACGTAGTGGCAGGTCTTGCCTTCCTCCTTGCTGCGGAAGACCACGCCCTGTTCCCCCGGCCCGACGATCGTCACGTCGAGGTCCAACTCGTACTCGTCCCCCGAGTCGAATTTCATGCCGAGGTCACCGCTCCAGGTGCCACGGAAGGGCTCGAGCACCTTGGTGCCCGGATCGCTCAACAGGTCCTTTGTGACGATCATGGAGGACGCCTCGCCCGTCACCAGCTCAAAAGTGTCGTCGAGCGGGTTCTTGAGGGTCATCGCGAGCCGCTCCTCGTCGCACAACTCGTCGGCGGCCTTCGGCTCGACGCGCTCCAGCGTTCCCTTGCCCACCTTGACCGTCGCGCTGCCCGACACGGCGGTGAGGCGGCTGCTGTAGACGCACACGTGGCCACCGAACCGCTGGGAGTACTCGGCGACCTTGTCGCCGCGCCCGCCCTTGGTGACTTTGAGGCGGACGAGATGGGCCGGGACGGACGTGTCGCCCTTGAACGCGCCCTGCCAGGTACCGGCGAACTTCGCGGGCAGGGTGCTGGTCTTGCTCTTCTCGCCTCCGCCATCGCCGCTGTTGTCCCAAGGGCGGATCACGAAGAGCAGGCCCGCGAGTACGGCGAGGGCGGTGGCGGCCGATGCGGCCACGACAATGCGGCGCCGACGCGACCCGGTGGGGGCCGGAGAGTTGTGGGCCGCGCTGGTGGGTGCGTCGCGCAGGGCGGGTGCGGCCGGCGGTGGGGGCACATGCGTGGCCGCTTGTGTGGGGACCTGCCAGGCGGGTTGAGGACTCGGATACGTGGGCGTGGCAGCCGGCGCCTCGGCCGGTGCGGGGGGCGGAACCGGAGCAGCTGGGCCGGAGACGGCTGTCGGCTCGTGGGCCTGGCCGGGGGTGTAGTCCAGCAACTGTGCGGAGTGGCGGCCCAGTTGACTGAGCACCCTCTCCGGGAGCCACAGCTCGTCAGGATCCGTGGCGGTGCGAGCCATGACGTCCTGGGGGGTGGGCCGCGCGCCGGGGTCCTTCTGCAGGCACTCCCGTACGAGCCCGAGAACGGGCTCCGGTATGCCGTCGAGGTCTGGTTCTTCTGTCGCCACCCGGAACATCAGCGCGTGCAGGCCGCTGTCCACCGTCCCGAAGGGAGAGCGGCCGGTGGCGGCGTACGCGAGGACGGAGCCCAGACAGAAGATGTCGGAGGCCGGAGTGAGCCGCAGCCCTCGCACCTGCTCCGGCGACATGAAGCCGGGCGATCCGATCACTGCGCCGGTCCTGGTCATGGCGCCCTCGGCCAGGGTCTCCAGCGCCCGCGCGATGCCGAAGTCGATGACCCGCGGCCCGTCCACCGTGACCAGGACGTTGCCCGGCTTGAGGTCCCGGTGAATCAGCCCCGCCGCATGGATGCCGGTCAACGCCCGTGCCAGTCCGCCCGCGAGGGAACGTACCGAGGACTCCGGAAGCGGCCCGAAGTCCCGTGCCACCACGTCCTGCAGCGACGGCCCGGCGACGTACTGCGTCGCCACCCACGGCACCTGCGCCTCGGTGTCGGCGTCGAGCACGGCCGCCGTCCAGGCCCCGCCGACCCGCCGTGCGGCCGCGACCTCGTGGGCGAACCGGCGCCGGAATTCGGGGTCCTTGGCGTACTCGGCCTGCACGACCTTCACCGCGACGGTCCGGCCGACATCCGAGCGCCCCAGGTAGACCAGTCCCATGCCGCCCGCGCCGAGGCGGGCGATCAGGCGGTACGGGCCTATATGAGACGGGTCTTCGCTGATCAATGGGTCCACGGCAGGACCGTAGCGGATGGGGCGGGGCGTGTCCGGTGGATCAGGGCCTGGGGCGGTGAGGGATGCGAGCGGTACCTCCTGAGGTGAACGGGTGGCGGGTGGCGGCCAGTTGTCACAAAAGGCTCTGTTGGATACGTCGTACATGCGGCCTAGTCTGGATAGCCGCCTGAAAGGGAGTCGCATGAGCGGAAGCATCGAGCGCACCGGACCGAGCGGGCAAGCAGGGCAACCAGGACGACCGGGGCAACCGGGGCAACCGGGACGAGCGGGGCGGTCCGGCAGGGGCGAGCGGGTCGCGGACTGGGCGGACGGCCGCCTCGGCATCCACACCCTGGCCAAGAGCAATATGCGCAAGGTCTTTCCGGACCACTGGTCGTTCATGTTCGGCGAGATCTGCCTCTACAGCTTCCTGATCCTGATCCTCACCGGCACCTATCTGACCCTCTTCTTCGAACCGAGCATGGCCGAGGTCACCTACGACGGGCCGTATGTGCCGCTCAAGGGCCTCCAGGTGTCCCGGGCCTTCGAGTCGACGCTGGAGATCAGCCTGGAGGTGCGCGGCGGTCTGCTGATCCGGCAGATCCACCACTGGTCGGCACTCGTCTTCGTCGCGGGCATGATGGTCCACATGATGCGGGTGTTCTTCACCGGCGCCTTCCGCAAGCCACGCGAGATCAACTGGCTCTTCGGCTGGACCCTGCTGATGCTCGCCATCATCACCGGTCTCACCGGATACTCGCTCCCGGACGACCTGCTCTCCGGCACCGGCGTCCGCTTCGCGCACGGCGCGATCCTGTCGATCCCCGTGGTGGGGACGTATCTCGCCTTCTTCCTGTTCGGCGGGGAGTTCCCGGGCGAGGACATCGTGGCGCGGTTCTACCCGATCCACATCCTGCTGCTGCCCGGCATCATGCTCGGGCTGGTCGTGGCCCACCTGATCCTCGTCTTCTACCACAAGCACACCCAGTTCGGCGGCCCGGGAAAGACCGAGAAGAACGTGGTCGGCGCGCCGTTCCTGCCCGTCTACATCGCCAAGGCGGGCGGCTTCTTCTTCCTCGTCTTCGGCGTGCTCGCCATCATGGGCGCGGTCGCCTCCATCAACCCGGTCTGGGCGATCGGCCCCTACCGCCCCGACACGGTCTCCACCGGCGCCCAGCCCGACTGGTACCTCGGCTTCTCCGAGGGGCTGATCCGGGTGATGCCCGCCTGGGAGATCAACATCTGGGGGCACACGCTCGCCCTGGGTGTCTTCATCCCCTTCGCGCTCTTCCCGCTGATCATGATGGCGATCGCGGTCTATCCGTTCGTCGAGGCCTGGGTCACGGGCGACAAGCGGGAGCACCACATCGCGGACCGGCCCCGCAACACACCGGTGCGCACCGGGTTCGGCGTCGCCTGGCTGACGCTGTACTTCGTGCTGCTGATCGGCGGCGGCAACGACGTCGTCGCCACGCACTTCCACCTGTCGATCAACGCCATCACGTGGTTCGTGCGGATCGCCTTCTTCGTGGCGCCCGTCCTCGCCTTCGTCATCACCCACCGGATCTGCCTCGGCCTCCAGCACAGGGACCGCGAGAAGGTTCTGCACGGCCGGGAGACCGGCACCATCAAACGCCTCCCGCACGGCGAGTACGTCGAAATCCACGAGCCGCTGCCGCAGGAGGAGTTGTACCGCCTGACCGCCCACGAACAGCCCCAGCCCTACGAGATAGGCCCCCTGGTCGACGCCAACGGCGTGGTCCGCAAGGTCCCCCGCTCCGCACGCGTGCGCTCGCGCCTCTCCCGCGCCATGTACGGCCCCAAGGCGCAGGTGCCCAAGGCGACGGCGGAGGAGTACCTGGCGATCCAGCGGGGCGAGGGAGATCACCACTGACGCGGCAACTCGGTTAGCCTCGCACGATGATGGCATCCGAGAGCACTCCGAAGCTGCTGGCGGTCAGCGACCTGCACGTCGCGTACGCGGAGAACAGGAAGTACGTCGAGTCCATCCGGCCGGAGACCGACGGGGACTGGCTGATCGTCGCCGGTGACGTGGCCGAACGCATGGACGACATCGAATGGACGCTGCGCACGCTCGCCGGGCGGTTCGCCAAGGTGGTGTGGTCGCCCGGCAACCACGAGCTGTGGACCCCCAAGGAGGACCCGGTCCAGCTGCGCGGCGAGGAGCGCTACCAGCACCTCGTCGCGCTCTGCCGCGAGCTGGGCGTCGCCACCCCCGAGGACCCCTACCCGGTGTGGCGCGGCGCGGGCGGGCCCGTCGCCGTCGCCCCCCTGTTCCTCCTCTACGACTACAGCTTCCGCCCCGAGGGGACGCACACCAAGGAGGAGGCCCTCGCGGTCGCGCACGAGGCGGGCGTCGTCTGCACCGACGAGTACTTCCTGCACCCCGACCCCTACGCGACCCGCGACGACTGGTCCCGGGCCCGGGTCAAGCTCACCGAGGAGCGCCTCGCCGAGCGGCCCGCCGGCATGCCCACCGTTCTCATCAACCACTGGCCCCTGCTGCGCGAGCCCACCCGGATCCTGCGCTACCCCGAGTTCGCCCTGTGGTGCGGCACGGAGCTGACCGCGGACTGGCACGTGAAGTACGACGCGGCGGCCGTCGTCTACGGCCATCTGCACATCCCGCGCACCACCTGGCACGACGGCGTGCCGCATGTGGAGGCGTCCGTCGGCTACCCCCGCGAGTGGCGCAGGGACTTCCACCCCGACCCGCACCTGCGCCAGATCCTGCCGGCGCCGACGCCGGCGAAGGGCTGAGCGGAGGGCCGTTGTCAGTGCCTCCCCATAGAGTGAAATCACTCGGTAAGCCTGGGGAGAAGGAGCAGCAGCATGTCCGCCAACAGGATTCAGCACAAGGTGAATCACGTCGCGCTGGTAGTGGACGCTTCGGGTTCCATGCGTCCGCATGAGCATCAACTCGTGCGGGTCGTCGACGAGTTCGTGGCGGGGCTGAAAGCCGAATCGGACAGCCTCGGCCACGAAACCCGTATCAGCCTCTATTCCTTCGACCACAGGGTGGAGAATCTGGTCTGGGACATGGATGTGAAGCACCTGCCGTCGATGCGGGGGCTGTACCAGGTGAACAATGGGGCGACGGCACTCATCGAGGCCTCTCTGAAGTCCCTGGACGACCTGGGACACATATGGGAGGAGTACGGCGAGCACAGCTTCCTGCAGATCGTGGTGACGGACGGCGAGGAGAACGCCTCCGGCGGCGACCGGCGCCACGACGGCGACATGACCATCCTCGGCCCCTGGCTCGACAGGATCACGGCGAAGATGGGCGGGCTGCCCGACCACTGGACCTCCGCGATCCTCGTCCCGAACTCCCTGGCCAAGCGCACCGCGCAGAACTACGGCTTCCCGGCCGGGAACATCGCCATCTGGGACGCGGACTCGAAGGAGGGCGTCGAGGAGGCGATAGGCACCGTGCGCGCCGCCGCCACCAGCTTCCTGCGCGCCCGCGAGCAGGGCGTGCGCGGCACGAAGAACCTCTTCGCCGTCGGCCAGGACATATCGATCGACGAGGTCCGGGCGAACCTCGAACCGATTCCGGCGAACAAGTACCGGCTCTTGAAGGTCGACAAAGAGGTCGAGATCCGCCCCTTCGTCGACTCACATCCGGGCGTGACGTACGAACGCGGAGCGTGCTATTACCAATTGGGCGCCCGCGCCCAGGTCCAGCCGAACAAGGAAGTCATCGTGGTGGAGAAGGACACCGACCGCGCCTATACGGGCGACGCGGCACGCAGCCTTCTGTTCGGTTCGGGAATTCAGGGGACCGTCTCGGTAAAGGCGGGCAACAATCCCAAGCTGGAGGTCTATGTGCAGAGTCGTTCGGTGAACAGGAAACTGAAGCCGAATACGCGTCTGCTCATTATGCTCTGAGCACCACCCTCGGGATGCTCCGAGCACCGCCCTCAGGCGTCGACGGCCACCAGCTCCCAGGGGCTCGGCCCGGTGCCTTCGCACCAGGCCTCCAGCTCCGCGCCGTTCACGCAGACTATTCCGCACTGCTGCGCGTACTCCAGGGCGGGGGCGGTGAAGTCGCTCGTCGTGACGAGCGCCGCGACATCGGCCTCGTGGACGGTGAAGCAGGTGCCGCCGAAGCGCTGAAGGTCCTGGGAGCCGACCTTGTTCTCCTCGCCGTAGCGCTTGCACTGGATGACGATCCTGCGCCCGTCGGGGGTCACCGCCAGGACGTCCGCGCCCAAGTCGCAGGCGCCGCCCACCACAGCCACCTCCTGGCACGCGTCACGTGCACACAGGTCGGCTATCGCCTGCTCGAAGCCGTCGGCGTCGAGTGCGGTGTAGTCGACCCGTGTGCTCTCCTCGCACTCCAGGACGAGGGTGCTCTCCGGTGCGAGGGCGCTCTCGGGTGCGGGGATGCTCTCGGGTGCGAGAGTGCCGGGCGTGCCCCGCGGCGGCTCGAGGATCTCGGCGGCCTGCTCGGCCGCCTCGTCCAGGGCCTCGGCGGCACGGCGCGCGTACCGCGCCGCGGAGAAGCGGCGCCACCTGGACCGGCCGAGGAAGGCGGCGGCGAGGCCCACGGTGGCGAGTATGCCGATCCACAGCGGGTTGCTCTCGACCATGTGTGCCGCGGCGCGGACCAGGAACGCCGCGCCGCACAGGATGACGGCCAGGAGCACGAAGAAGAGGGCGGTCGTGCGCAGATCGAAGCGCCGCCGACGGTCCCTGCGTCGAACGGGGCGCGTGGGTACGGTCATTGCACTCCCTCACGGTGGACGCCTCAGCGGACGCCGGCGAAGATCACTTGTTTCCGGATGCCCAAGATCGACACGGCTAAAAGGGTGTTCGATGCCGTGCGGGGAGCGACTGACTCATCAGTCAGCATCGCAATCACGCATAGAGGGCGGGTGGTAGGGGGCTATTGAGCGTACTCATGTTGTGGTTATCGCAACGCATATGTACCGTGGCCCACCATGCAGCCAGAGCAGCGGGACGACGTGGCCGAGCGCGTGCGCAAGGTCATCGCCGACGCGGGCGTGACCCAGCGGGAGTTCGCGCGCCGGATCGTCATGGACCCCTCCAAACTCTCCCGCTCCCTCAGCGGCACACGCCGGTTCACCGCCGCCGAGCTGGCCCGCGTCGCGGCGACCGGCGGCGTCGACGCGGGCTGGCTCCTCGGCACCCCGGACGCCGCGCCGCCGGCACGGCCCCGGCGCGGCGGCGCGCCGCTGCCGGAGGGCGGCAGGCCCCTCCAGATCGTGCGCGAGACCGTGCGCCTCATCGCGGAGCACGGCTTCCACGCCGTCCGGGTCCAGGACATCGCCGCGGCCTGCGACACCAGCAGCGCCGCCATCCACTACCACTTCCCGGGCCGCGACGACCTCCTCGAAGCCGCCGTGCGCTGGTGCATCGACGAGGACACCGCGCGGCGCGCCGCCCGCGTCGCGGACGCCGCCGACACCGCCGACGAGCTGCGCCAGCTCATCGAGCTCCAGATCCCGCGGACCGCGCGGCAGCGGTGGCAGTGGAGCGTCTGGCTCGACCTGTGGGCGGAGGCCGCGCGTTCCACCGCCGTGGGGCGGTTGCACACCGACTACTACCGGCAGTGGCGCGCCACCGTCGCCGACGTCATCCGGCGCGGTATCGCCGAGGGCGTCTTCCGCCCCGCCGACCCCGATGCCGACCCCGAGGCTGTGGCTCTTCGGCTGACCGCGCTGATCGACGGGCTCGCCGCGCAGGTCCTTGCCTCGGTGTCCGGTGGGGGTGGTACGAGCCCCGATGACATGCACGGGGCGCTTGTCGCGTATGTCGACGCGACGCTTCTTCCGTGACCGTCCTTGTATCGGCCGTCCTTGTGCCGGCCGTTCCCGTACCTCCACTGCGCCCCCGAGGGAGAGTTCCGTATGCCCGTGAACGACAACGTCATCATCACCTGCGCCCTGACCGGCGCGGGCGACACCGTGCGCAAGAGCCCGCACGTGCCCGTCACGCCCGAACAGATAGCCACGTCCGCGGTGCAGGCCGCCGAGGCGGGGGCCGCCGTCGTGCACATCCACGTGCGTGACCCCGAGAGCGGCGACCCCTCCCGTGACCCGCGCCTGTACCGCGAGGTCGTCGAGCGCATCAAGGAGACGGGCACGGACGTCATCATCAACCTGACGGCGGGCATGGGCGGCGACCTCGTCATCGACCCCGACGAGCCGCTCAAGCACCTGCCCGGCACGGATCTCGTCAGCGGCCTCGACCGGCTCCCGCACGTCGAGGAGCTGCTGCCCGACATCTGCACCCTCGACTGCGGCTCGCTCAACTTCGGTGACGGCAGCAACCTCTACGTCTCCACCCCCGACATGCTCCCGTCAGGGTGCCAAGCGCATCCAGGAGCTGGGAGTGCGGCCCGAGTTGGAGATCTTCGACACGGGTCAGCTGTGGTTCGCCAAGCAGCTCCTGGCGGAGGGGTTGCTCGACGAGCCCACCGTCTTCCAGCTCTGCATGGGCGTTCCGTGGGGTGCGCCCGCGGACCCCGGCGTGCTGCAGGCCATGGTCAACATGTTGCCGGAGGGTGCGCAGTGGGCCAGTTTCGCGCTCGGTCGGATGCAGATGCCGTGGGTCACCCAGTCCGTTCTGCTCGGTGGGCAGGTCCGGGTCGGGCTTGAGGACAATCTCTATCTGGGCAAGGGCAACAAGGCGACGAACGCGGAGCTTGTGGAGCGGGCGGTGCGGATTGTTGAGTCCCTGGGGTCGAGTGTGGCCACACCGGATGAGGCTCGGCTGAAGCTGGGCCTCCGGCGGTAGTTGGCGGTTGTTTTCTGCGGGTCTGCGGGTCTGCGTGCCCGCGGGTCTGCCTTGCTTCCCGCGGTGCGCTGTGGCTGGTCGCGCAGTTCCCCGCGCCCCTTCCAGGCACGCCCCCCCACAGCCAGAAATGGAGCCCTCCATGATCCCAATCAACCCAGAAGAAGTCCGCCGCGTCGCCTGTATCGGCGCCGGCGTTATCGGCGGGGGGTGGGTCGCACATTTTCTTGGGCGGGGTTATGACGTGACCGCCTGGGACCCCGCCCCCGGCGCCGAGCAGCGGCTGGGGCGGCTTGTTGAGGGCGCCTGGCCTGCCTTGCGTCAGCTCGGGCTCGCCGAAGGGGCCTCGCTGGAGCGGCTTACCGTCGCCGCGACCCTGGAAGAGGCCGTCGCCGACGCGCAGTTCGTGCAGGAGAGCGCCCCCGAGAAGCTGGAGCTCAAGCGCGACCTGCTCGCCGAACTCGACGCCGCCACGCCCCCCGGCGTCGTCATCGCCTCCTCCACCTCCGGCTACCCGATGACCGACATGCAGACCGAGGCCGCCGACCCCGGCCGCCTCGTCGTCGGGCACCCCTTCAACCCGCCGTACCTGATCCCCCTCGTCGAGGTCGTCGGCGGTGAGCGGACCGACGACGCCGCCGTGGCCTGGGCGTCCCGGTTCTACGAGGTCGCGGGCAAATCCGTCATCACGATGAAGAGCGAGGTGCCCGGCTTCATCGCCAACCGCCTCCAGGAAGCCCTCTGGCGCGAGGCCCTGCACATGGTCGCCAACGGCGAGGCCACCGTCCAGGAGATCGACGACTCCATCACCGAGGGCCCCGGCCTGCGCTGGGCGTTCATGGGCCCCATGCTCACCTTCGCGCTCGCGGGCGGCGAGGGCGGCATGGCGCACATGCTCGACCACTTCGGCCCCTCCCTGAAATCACCCTGGACACGTCTGGAGGCGCCGGAACTCGACAAGAAGCTCTACGACGCCGTCGTCGCCGGATGTGACGAGGAGGCCGCGGGCCGCACCATCGCGGACCTGGTCGCCGAGCGTGACCAGGGGGTCATCGACGTACTGCGGGCGACGGGGCGTCTGCCCCAGCAGCGGAAGGAGACCCAGTGACCCTGCCCCTGCTCCATCGACAGGTCCGGCCCGAGTGGATCGACTACAACGGCCATATGAGCGAGGCCTTCTACGTCCTTGTCTTCGGCCACGCCACCGACGCGATGATGATCGAGACGGGTCTGCACGCGGGCTACCGCGAGGCCACCGGCTGTTCCCTCTACACCGTCGAGGCACACGTCCGGTACCTCAGGGACGTCGCCGAGGGTGCTCACCTCGCCCTTCGCACCCGCGTCCTCGGCGTGGACGCCAAGAAGGCGCGGTTCACGCACGAGATGTACGTCGTCGAAGGCGTCGGCGCCGAGCCCGCCCCGGGTGCGGCGCCGGTGGCTACGACGGAGTTGCTCGCGGTCCACGTCGACCAGCACGGGGGGCGCGCGGCGGTCTTTCCGGATGAGATCCGCGCGCGCCTGACCGGGCTCGTGGAAGCTGCCCCGGAGTGGGCGGGGAGGTCGATCGTCGTCGTGTGAATGTGCGGGTGCGCTGTGGCTGGTCGCGCAGTTCCCCGCGCCCCTGCCGGGACGCCGGGGGCTCAGCGGTCCAGTTCCTTGTGGGCCGTTTCCGGCAGGCGCAGGTAGACCACCGATGACACGAGGCACAGCACGGCCACGTACACGGGAAAGAGCCCCGGGGAGCCGATCTCCTTGAACAGGGTGCCCACGTACGGGGCCGTGCCGCCGAACAGTGCCACCGTCAGCGAGTAGGGAAACCCGATCCCGGCCGCCCGCACCCTCGCCGGGAACACCTCCGCGTTCACCGCCGCCGAGATCGACGTGAACCCGGTGAGCAGCACCATCCCCGCACACTGCACGAGCAGCAGCGAACCGAACGACCCGGAAAGGGACTTGAGCAGCGGCACGCTCAGGACCGCGAAGCCGATGCCGAAGAACAGCAGCAGCGGCCTGCGCCCCACCCGGTCGGAGAGCGCTCCGCCGACCGGCTGGAGCAGGGCGAAGAACGCGAGCGAGAGCGTGCCCGCGAGCAGCGCCTGGCCCTTGCTGATGTCGGTGTTCAGCTCGGCGTACGTCGGCAGGTACGACGTCCACGTGTAGTAGGCGATGGTGCCGCCCGCCGTGATGCCGCAGATCAGCAGCGACTGGCGCGGGTGCCGGCGCAGCGCGTCGAAGAGCCCGGGGCGCTCGCCCTCTTCGGCGGGCGCCGGGTGTGTCTCGTACGCGCCCTGCCTGATCCAGAAGCCGACCAGACTGAGCACCGCCCCGAGCAGGAACGGCAGCCGCCAGCCCCAGCCGTCCATCTGGCCCTCGGAGAGCGTGGCGACCAGCACGGCCGCGACGCCCGACGCGGCCAGCTGGCCCGCGGTCGTGGAGACGTACTGGAAACTGGAGAACAGGCCGCGCCGCCCCGGACCCGCCGACTCCACCAGGAACGTCGTAGAGGCGGCGAACTCCCCGCCCACGGAGAGCCCTTGGAGCAGCCGCGCCGCGACCAGCACGACCGGCGCGAGCACCCCGACGGACGCGTATGTCGGCGTCAGGCCGACCAGCAGGCTGCTGCCGCCCATCAAGAGGATCGTGATGGTCAGTGCGGCCCGCCTGCCGCGCCGGTCGGCGACGGCGCCCATGAGCAGACCGCCCACCGGCCGCATGAAGAAGCCGACGGCGAAGACGGCGAACGTGGAGAGCAGCGGCACCAGGGAGTTTCCCGCGCCCTTGGGGAAGACCTGGTCGGCGATGTAGGTGGCGAGGAAGGTGTAGGCGTACCAGTCGTACCACTCCACGGCGTTGCCGACCGACGCGGCGAGCAACTGCCGTATCGGGCGCCGCGTGTGGGCGGGGGAGCCATCGGTGACCTGCTGGTCGTGCTGATCCTGCTGGTCGTGCTGATCCTGCTGGTCGTGCTGTGTCATGATCACGACCTTCCCCTGCGAGGTAGCGCCCTACACGTCGGTCCGTCATCCGGACACGGCCCGTGGTCGCAGCCCGGGGTCGAACGGCGCCGCGTCCTCGTACGTAACGTGAGTCCCGGCAGCAGTGGCCCGACAGAAGGCGGTTGAAGACGTGAAGCTGACAATTCTCGGCGGAGGCGGTTTCCGCGTGCCGCTCGTGTACCGGGCCCTCCTCGGCGACCGCACCGAGGGCCGCGTCACCGATGTCGTCCTGCACGACCTGGACGCCGGGCGGCTCAGCGCCGTCGCGCGCGTCCTCGCGGAGCAGGCCGTGGGGGTGCCGGACGCGCCCTTCGTCACCGCCACCACCGACCTCGACGAGGCACTGCTCGATGCCGACTTCGTCTTCTCCGCCATCCGCGTCGGCGGTCTCGAGGGGCGGGCCGCCGACGAGCGCGTCGCCCTCGCCGAGGGCGTACTCGGGCAGGAGACGGTCGGCGCGGGCGGTATCGCGTACGGCCTGCGGACCGTGCCCGTCGCCGTGGACATCGCCCGGCGCGTCGCCCGGCTCGCCCCGGAGGCCTGGGTCATCAACTTCACCAACCCCGCGGGTCTTGTCACCGAGGCCATGTCGCGTCACCTCGGCGACCGCGTCATCGGCATCTGCGACTCGCCGGTGGGTCTCGGCCGCCGGGTCGCGCAGGTCCTCGGCCACAACCCTGACGACGCCTTCGTCGACTACGTGGGTCTCAACCACCTCGGCTGGCTGCGCGGCCTGCACATCGCGGGCCGCGACGAGCTGCCGCGCCTGCTCGCCGACCCGGAACTCCTCGTCTCCTTCGAGCAGGGCAGGCTCTTCGGCGCCGACTGGCTCCAGTCGCTCGGCGCCATCCCCAACGAATACCTGCACTACTACTACTTCAACCGCGACACCGTGCGCGCCTACCAGCAGGCCGAGCTGACCCGCGGCGCCTTCCTCCGCGGCCAGCAGGCGCTCTTCTACGACGACATGCGCCACCCCGACACCCCCGCCCTCAAGGCCTGGCACGACACCCTCGCCGAGCGCGAGGCGGCGTACATGGCCGAGAACAGGGAAGCGGCGGGCGTGGGGGAGCGGGCCGAGGAGGACCTGGAGTCCGGCGGGTACGAGAAGGTCGCGCTCGCTCTGATGCGGGCCATCGCGCGCGACGAACGGGCGACGCTGATCCTCAACGTCCGCAACGGCACGACCCTCGCCGCCCTGGACGCGGACGCCGTCATCGAGGTGCCGTGCTCCGTAGACGCCAACGGTGCCCACCCGATGTCCGTCGCCCCGCTGCCCGGCCACGCCACCGGCCTGGTCTGCTCCGTGAAGGCCGTCGAGCGCGAGGTGCTCGCCGCGGCGGAGAGCGGGTCGCTCGCCACCGCGGTCAAGGCGTTCGCGCTGCATCCGCTCGTCGACTCGGTGACGGTCGCCCGGCGCCTGGCGGACGGCTACCGCGACGTGCACCCCGGTCTCGCATACCTGAGATGATCACGACATGAGTCCCGTCGTCTCCATCGGTGCCGCCGCCCGCCGCCCCTGCACGCTCGTCGTGTGCCGGGGCTGCTGCTGCGGCGACGCGCGCAAGAACCCCGGCATCGACCACGCCTGGCAGCTGGAGCGGCTGCGGTCCGCCGCGGCGGCCTCGCGGGGCCGGTTCGCGGTGCGTACGAGCGACTGCCTCGGGCCGTGCGGCCAGGCCAACATCGTCGTCGTCCAGCCCTCGTACGAGGGGCGCAGGCGCGGCGGCCGTGCGGCCTGGGTCGGCTTCGTCACGGACGACCAGTCGCTGGAGGAGATACTCGCCTGGGCGGAGGCGGGCGGCCCCGGCCTCGCGGAGCCGTCACCGACGCTGGCGCTGCAACTGGTGGATCCGCGCGCCGTATAGCCGGGGCGGGAGGGGCCTTCCTTGCCCGCGCCGGGAGGAGAGGCCCGCCTAGCCGGCGAGGACCTGGTCCACGAAGCCGTGCAGGTTCCGCAGGGTCCTGGCGTTCTGCTCCTGCGGCGACAGGCTCTCCTCCAGGCGGCGGGCCAGCACCGTCGTCTTCTTTCCTCGTACGTAGAGGGAGCAGGCCAGGTCGGCGCAGATGTACAGGCCCACCGAGTTGCCCTGGCGGCCCGCCGCGCCGGCCTTGGGGGCCACGAGAAGCGTGATGCCCGAGCCGGACTGCGGGGTCACGCAGACCGAGCAGATGCTGGACTTGAGCAGGCTCTTGCGCGGCCCGCTCGACGCGCGCAGCGCGATGCCGACGGGCTTGCCGTCCCGCCACGTCACCGCGTAGCCGCGCTCGGGGGCCTTGGGGTCGCGCCAGCCGAGGAAGTCCAGGTCCGGCCAGGGGGTCTCGGCGAAGTCCGTCGGCAGCGTGAGCCTGCTCGCCTCGCCCTTCGAACAGTTCACGAAGGAGGCGCGGATCTCTTTTTCACTGACGGGTTCCATGATCCGGAAGATATCAACGGATATACGGAACGTCCTCTTATTTTTCCCCGCTTCTCTGGGTCCCCTCGCACGTCACAGCCCCACCGCGCCATCGATCCGCTCCCGGATCAGATCCGCGTGGCCGTTGTGACGCGCGTACTCCTCGATCATGTGGAGCAGGACCCACCGCAGCGAGATCGCGCCGAGCCAGGGGTCCTGTCCCGTGACGTCGAGGTCGGCCGCCTCGGCGGTGAACGTCTCGGAGAACTCCACCTCCGCGCGCCAGGCCGCCCAGGCCGCGGCGACGGCGTCCGGGTCCGCCACCGCGCCGTCGAAGTCCTGGTCCGCGTTGTCCGGCGTGGCGTAGAGCGGCTCGGCGTCCTGTCCGGCGAGGCCCTTGCGGAACCAGCGGCGCTCCACATCGGTGAGGTGGCGGACGAGGCCGAGCAGGGACAGCGCGGAGGGCTCCACGGCACGCCGGTCCAACTCCCCTGCCAGGCCCGCGCACTTGATCTCCAGCGTCGTGCGGTGGCTGCGCAGGATGTGGACGAGCATCGCGCGCTCGTCGCCGGTCGTGGGGTCACCGGAGCGGGGGTCGGTCTCCGCGCCGGTGAAGAAGGCGGCTCGCCTGTGTGAGGTCATGTCCTCATCATCTGCCCCTGCCTCGGCGGCGCCTGCCCCGCCCCCCCGGAAAACCGATGGCCCGTCACTTGCCCTGGTCCCGCAGTGACTTGTAGAGCGCGCCGACCAGATGGATGCTCCGCAAATCCTCACCGGACGTCCCCGCGCCCATGCGGTTCATCGTGTACGCGTACGAGACGCGGTTCTCCGGGTCGGCGAAGGCGTACGACCCGCCCGCGCCGCCATGCCCGAACGCGCGCGGGTTGGGGCCCGCCTGCCCGTACTGGTTGAGCATGAAGCCAAGCCCCCACTGCCACGTCTCGGCGAGCGGGGTGGCCGCGCGCAGCACCAGGTCCGGCTCGTCGGCCCCGCTCTGCAGCGTGCGCAGCCGCTCCAACGTCTCGGCGGCGAGCAGGCGGCCGCCCGCCAGCTCCCGGTACACCGTGGCGAGTCCGCGCGCGGTGGCGTGGCCGTTGGCGGCCGGGATCTCCGCGCCGCGGTAGGCCGCGCTGTTCACGTCGCCGAGCGGCAGATAGCCGAGCGCCAGGGTGAGCGGCGCCAGCGGATGCTCGTCGAGACCGCCCACCGGCGGCGCGGGAAGCCGGCCGAAGGCGCTGCCCGCCGACAGGGTCCCGCCCGCCGCGCTCAGGGCCGGTGCCATGTCCGCGCACCGCCGCTGCTCGCTCTCCGGCGTGCCGACGAACACGTCGGCGTCCAGCGGCCCGGTCACCTCGGAGCGCAGAAAGGCGCCGAGCGAGACCCCGCTGACCCGCCGCACCAGCTCGCCGACCAGGAAGCCGAACGTCATCGCGTGATAGCCCTGCGCGGCGCCCGGCCGCCACCACGGCGCGCTGTCCGCCAGGGCCCCGGTGACCCTCTCCCAGTCGTACACGGCATCGCGCCCCATCGGCTCCTGGGGTGCAATGAGCCCGCCGCGGTGGCTCAGCAGCCACCGCACCGGAATGTCCGCCTTGCCCGCCGCGGCAAACCGCGGCCAGTACCGCGCGACCGGCGCGTCCAGCTCCAGCTCGCCGCGCTCCACAAGCAGATGGGCGCAGAGAGCCGTCATCCCCTTGGTCGTGGAGTACACGTTCACCAGGGTGTCGCGCTCCCACGGGCGCGCGCCCGCCCGGTCGGCTGCACCGCCCCACAGGTCCACGACGAAGACGCCGTCGACCGTGGCCGCGACGGCCGCCCCCAGATCGCCGCGCTCGGTGAAGTTCCGCTCGAATTCCTCGCGTACGCGCTCGAAGCCGGGCGCGCAGGTGCCGTGGACGCGCACAGACATGGACTCTCCCCGGCGTCGGGACGGATCGGCGCCCCATCGTCCCGCATGGTTGGCCACCGCACCTACCCCTGTGCGAAGACCGGGAAACCCCCGCGCCGCATTCGCCACGGGAGCCGTCCCCCGCCCCGCCCACCAGAGGTTGGACTTCTCTTCACCCGCCGGTCACGAGCCCTTCCGTATCGCTTGCTCCCCTTGGCACACTTCACCCGCTCGCGTCCCCACACCACATGAGGTCGACTCATTCATGACTGAACTCAATCGGCGCCGTTTCATGCAGCTGGCCGGCGGCACCGCGGCCTACGCCATGCTCAACCAGAGCATCGCCCGCGCCGCCTCCCTGCCCGCCAGGCGCGCCACCGGCACCCTCCAGGACGTCGAGCACGTCGTGGTGCTGATGCAGGAGAACCGGTCCTTCGACCACTATTTCGGGACGATGAAGGGCGTACGCGGCTTCGGTGACCCCCGCCCGGTGACGCTGCCGAACGGCAAGCCCGTCTGGAACCAGCCGAGCGCCGGCAAGGAGGTCCTGCCCTTCCACCCCGACGCCAAGGACCTCGGCATGCAGTTCATCGCGGGCCTCGACCACGACTGGGCCGGCGGCCACAAGGCGTTCAACAACGGCAAGTACGACCAGTGGATCCCCGCGAAGTCCGAGCGGACGATGGCCTACCTCAAGCGGGACGACATCCCGTTCCACTACGCCCTCGCCGACGCGTTCACCATCTGTGACGATTACCACTGCTCGTTCATCGGGGCCACGGACCCCAATCGCTACTACATGCTCACCGGTCACGTCGGCAACGACGGCAAGGGCGGCGGCCCGGTCCTCGGCAACCAGGAACTGGGCTACGACTGGACGACGTACGCCGAGCGCCTGGAGCAGGCGGGCGTCTCCTGGAAGGTGTACCAGGACATCGGCGACGGCCTGGACGCGGCAGGCCACTGGGGCTGGATCGACGACGCCTATCGGGGCAACTACGGCGACAACTCGCTCCTGTACTTCAACAAGTTCCGCACCGCCAAGCCCGGCGACCCGCTCTACGACAAGGCCCGCACCGGCACCAACGTCAAGGCGGGCGACGGCTACTTCGACATCCTCACCGCCGACGTGAAGGCGGACAGGCTCCCGCAGGTCTCCTACATCGCCTGCCCCGAGGCCTTCACCGAGCACCCCAACTGGCCGGTGAACTACGGCGCCTGGTACATCGCGCAGGTCCTCGACGCGCTCACCTCCAACCCCGAGGTGTGGGCCAAGACCGCGCTCTTCATCACCTACGACGAGAACGACGGCTACTTCGACCACATCGTCCCGCCGTACGTGCCCAAGGACGCCGCCCAGGGCAAGTCCACCGTCGACACCACGCTGGACTACTTCCCGGGCAACTCCTCCTACGCGGCCGGGCACTACGGCCTCGGCCAGCGCGTCCCGATGATCGTCGTCTCGCCGTGGAGCACCGGCGGCTTCGTGAACTCGGAGGTCTTCGACCACACGTCGATCATCCGGTTCATGGAGCGGCGCTTCGGCGTCAAGGAACCGAACATCTCGCCCTGGCGGCGCGCGATCTGCGGCGACCTGACCTCCGCGTTCGACTTCAGCGGCAAGGACACGGACCCGGCACAGCTGCCCGACACCGCCGCGTACGAGCCGCCGGACAACAAGCGCCACCCCGACTACGTGCCGAAGGCGCCCGCGAACCCGGCCCTGCCCAAGCAGGAGCGCGGCGCCCGCCTGGCCCGCGCCCTGCCCTACGCGCCCCTGGTGGACGGCAGCGCGGACGCGGCCGCCGGCAAGTTCACGCTGACGTTCGGCGGCGGGGACAAGGCGGGCGTCTGCTTCCACGTCCGCTCCGCCAACCGCACCGACGGCCCCTGGACGTACACCACGGAAGCGGGCAAGACCATCTCCGACACCTGGAACTCGGCGTACTCCAAGGACGCGTACGACCTGTCGGTGTTCGGGCCGAACGGCTTCCTGCGCACGTTCAAGGGCCCCGGCAAGAAAGCGGGCCCCGAGGTCACCGCCCGGCACGACCGGACCACCGGCAACCTCAAGCTGACCCTGAAGAACGCGGGCAGCGCGGACGTGAACCTCACGCTGACCAACGCCTACGGAGGCACGCCCCAGACCTTCAAGGTCAAGGCGGGCGCCACCGTCCTGCACACCGTCGACCTGCGGGCGACCAAGCGGTGGTACGACCTGACGGTGAAGTCCGACACCGACACGGGCTACCTGCGACGGCTCGCGGGCCACGTGGAGACCGGCGCGGCGGGCGTGAGCGACCCGGCGATCATCACGGGCTGAGAACACGGGCTGAGAAAGGGACTGGCGGACGTCCCGGACACGGAAGGTAGGGTCTCCCGGGTGACAACGCATTCGAACACTCCTGCAGGCTGGTACCCGGATCCCCAGGGCAACGCCCAGCAGCTCCGCTGGTGGGACGGCTCCCAGTGGACCCAGCAGACCAGCCCGGCCCAACAGGTCCCGCAGCAGCAGGTGCCGCAGCCCGCGCAGGCCCAGGCGGCCCAGCCGCAGGGCCAGTTCGCGCAGCCGCAGGGCCAGTTCGGCCAGCCGCAGGCCGCGCCGGTGGCGCCCCCGGCGGTCGACCCGGCGAAGGTGCAGCGCCAGGTGCAGAAGCAGGCGGGCGTCACGCCGAACGCCCAGGGCGGCGGCACGCTGTTCACCGAGCCGGTCCTTGTGGTCAACCAGAAGGCCAAGCTCATCGAGCTGACGAACGAGTACAGCGTGATGGACCAGGCGGGCAACACGCTCGGCTCGGTCGTGCAGGTCGGCCAGAGCACGCTGAAGAAGATCGCGCGCTTCGTCGCCAGCATCGACCAGTTCATGACGCACAAGCTGGAGATCCGCGACGCGTACGGCCAGCCGCAGCTGCTGCTGACCCGCCCGCGGAAGTTCATGAAGTCCCGGGTGATCGTCGAGCGGCCCGACGGCCAGCCGGTCGGCGAGATCGTCCAGCAGAACATGATCGGCAAGATCAACTTCGCGATGATGGTCAACGGCCAGCAGGTCGGCGCGATCAAGGCGGAGAACTGGCGTGCCTGGAACTTCGCGATCGTCGACCACGCGGACAACGAGGTCGCCCGGATCACGAAGACCTGGGAAGGTCTCGCCAAGACCATGTTCACCACCGCGGACAACTACGTCCTGCAGATCCACTACCAGCTGCCCGAGCCGCTCCTGAGCCTCGTCGTGGCGACGGCCCTGACGGTCGACACGGCCCTCAAGCAGGACTCCCGCGGCTTCGGGTGATCAGCGCCCCGCGCACAGACCGCAGGTGCCCCGCGTCCTCAATGGGCGCGGGGCACCGCGCGTTCCAGACCGGCCACGTTCACCCCGCGCATGACACCCGGCTCCACGGGCTGAACGGGGATCGACGCGAGCAAGTCCGCCTCCGGGCCGCCCGCGACGGCCCGCGGGGAGCGCGTGAGCACCATGACCCCCAGCGCCGCCACCGCCGCGCCCGCCACGGCGAGCAGGATCCCGCCGGCGCCGCCCCGCAGCCGCTCGCCGAGCAGCGCCACGCCGATGACCGAGGCCGCCACCGGGTTGGAGAGGGTCACCACGGCGAGCGGCGCGCCGAGGCCGCCCCGGTAGGCGGTCTGCGAGAGCAGCAGCCCCCCGGCGGCGAGCGCCGCGACGAGCAGCGCCACGATCACGACCTGCGGGCTGAGCAGCGGCCCCGAACGGTCGGTCACGGCGACCGTCACGGTCTGCGTCAGCGCCGACGCCACCCCGGAGGCGAAGCCGGACGCGGTCGCGTGCCGCAGCCCCGGCCGTGCGCCCGGGCGGGAGAGCATCCCGATGACCGCCATCGTCGCGGCGGCCACGACCAGCGCCTCCGGCACCGTCAGCGTGTCGTCGGGCGCCGGTCCCGAAGCGGTCAGGAGCAGCGCGCCTAGACCGATGAGCGTGAGCCCGGTGCCGCGCCACTCCAGGCGCGTGACCCGGCGCCCCGCGAGCCGCGCCCCGAGCGGCACGGCGGCGACGAGGGTGAGCGCCCCCAGCGGCTGGACCAGCGTGAGCGGTCCGTACTTCAGGGCGGCCACGTGCAGCAGCGCGGCGGCCGCGTTGAGCCCGACCGACGACCACCAGGTGCCGCTGCCGAGCATCCGCAGGACCCCGCTCTCGCCCTCGGCGACCCGCGAGGCGAGCCGTTCCTGGGCGACGGCGGCAGCGGCGTACGCACCCGCCGAGACGAGGGAGAGCGCGACGGCGAGAAGCGTGGCGTTCACTGTCCGGCCCCCGTGGCGATCAGTTCGGGGGAGAGTTCGGGAGAGGAGGCGGAGCGGGCGGGCAGGGG
>NZ_WMBF01000662.1:0-2877 GCF_019400875.1 Streptomyces anatolicus
GGCGGGGGGAGTTCGGCTCTTGCTGTTCGGGTCTTGCGCCGGGGAGGGCCACCCCGTTCCGGTCAGGCCCCGTGCCCGGGGTGCGGCTCGTTCCGGTCAGGCCCCCGCCCAGGGCACGCCCCGTTCCGGTCAGGCCCTGCGCCAAGGCAGTTCCGCCGTGATCGTCGTCGGGCCGCCCTGCGGGGAGTCGACCACGAGGATCCCGTCGACCGCGTCGAGCCGTTCGGCGAGGCCCGCGAGGCCGGAGCCCGCCGACGCGTCGGCGCCGCCGGAACCGTCGTCCGTGACCTGGAGCATCAGCCGGTTCTCGGCGCGCCACACGTCGACCGAGCCCCGCGTCGCCCGGCTGTGCTTGCTGATGTTCTGCAGCAGCTCGGAGACGGTGAAGTACGCGATGCCCTCGATCGCCGCCGCCGGCCGGCTCGCCAGGTCCACCTCGACCTGGACCGGCACGGTGCAGCGCGCGGCCAGCGAGGAGAGCGCCGCGTCGAGCCCGCGGTCGGTCAGGACCGCCGGGTGGATGCCCCGGGCCAGGTCGCGCAGCTCCTGGAGGGCGACCTTCACCTCGCCGTGCGCCTCGCCGACCATGCGGGCCGCCGCCTCGGGGTCCTCGGTCAGCTTCTCCTTGGCGAGGCCCAGATCCATGGCGAGGGCGACGAGGCGGGCCTGCGCGCCGTCGTGCAGATCGCGCTCGATGCGGCGCAGATCCGCGGCGGCGGTGTCCACGACGACACCCCGGTCCGACTCCAGCTCGACGACGCGGGTCGCGAGCCGCGAGGGGCCGAGCAGACCGTGCACCATCAGCCGGTCCACGGTCGTCAGGGCCCGCAGGATCCACGGCGTGGCCAGCGTGATCAGCAGGCCGGTGCCCGCGGTGACGCCGATCTCGAAGGGGTTGTCCAGGTAGACGCGGTGGCCGTCGTCGCCGTAGAGCTGGATGCCGTCCTGGCCTCCGTACATCGGGAAGAGCCAGAACCACAGCGGGTACGTGAGCATCATCCAGCCGTACGCCCAGAAGACGACCGCCACGGTGAACGAGAACAGCGCCCACGGCATCACCAGCACGCAGTAGAGCAGGTGCCGCCAGGACGCGCCGCTCTTCAGGACGGCCCCGATCACCGCCATCGGGCCGCCGCCCTTGGGCCGCAGGGGCTCCGGAGCGGCGACGTCCAGGTCGAGCAGGCCCCGGGCCCGGGTGCGCTCCAGGGCGCCGATACCGCGGCAGCCCGCCAGGGCGCCCGCGAGCACCGGGATGCCGATGAAGGTGATCAGCAGGCCCGCGCCGAGCGAGAACGTCGTGACCGCGAAGACGAAGGAGACGAGCCCGATGGGCAGGCTCAGCAGGATGTAGCCGAACTCCTTCCAGGTGCGCGCCTCGATCGGCGCGCGCAGCCCCGCGGGCAGACGCCGCCTCTCGGCGCCGGTCCCCCGGAATTCCGGCCGGTCCATGTGTGTGTGCCCCTGTCCGTACTCCGCTGCCATCGCTGCCATCCGTCTCTGCTCAACTGCCTGTTTTCCGTACCCCAAGCCTCGCCGCGGGCGCCCTGCCGGGCCATGGAGCGAGTCGGCGTCTTGGAGCGGGGGTTTTCCCTACCTTCCCGGGGCCGCGTCCCCCGCGCGGTCCCGCCACGGCAGCTCCGCCGTGATCGTCGTCGGGCCGCCCGGCGGGGAGTCGATCACGAAGAGGCCGTCGACCGCGCCGAGCCGGTCCGCGAGGCCCGCCATGCCCGTGCCGCCGTCCAGCCGGGCCCCGCCCCGCCCGTCGTCCCACACCTGGATGAGCAGCCGGTCCTTCGCCCGCCACACCTCCACGCTCGCGCTCCTCGCCCCGCTGTGCTTGCTGATGTTCTGCAGCAGCTCGGAGATGGTGAAGTACGCGATGCCCTCGATGGCCGCCGCCGGCCGCGCCGGCAGATCCGCGGTCACCTTCACCGGCACGGTGCAACGGGAGGCGACGGAGGACAGCGCCGCGTTGAGCCCGCGGTCGGTCAGGACAGCGGGGTGGATGCCCCGGGCCAGGTCACGCAGCTCCTGGAGCGCGACCTTCACCTCGCCGTGCGCCTCGTCGACCATGCGGGCCGCGACCTCGGGGTCCTCCAGCAGCTTCTCCTTCGCGAGGCCGAGCCCCATCGCGAGGGCGACGAGGCGGGCCTGCGCGCCGTCGTGCAGATCGCGCTCGATACGGCGCAGATCCGCGGCGGCCGTGTCCACGACCACCCCCCGGTCGGACTCCAGTTCGGCGATACGCCGTTCCAACTCGTCGGAGGGGCAGAGCAGTCCGCGCACCATCGCCCGGTCGACATTGGTCAAGCCCCGCACGATGAAGGGCAGCACGGGCCAGAGCACGATCAGCCCGACCAGCGTGACCGCGAAGGTCAGCACCCCCCACGGCAACCGGATGAACGCGTACAGCATCGCGCGCCACCCCACCGGGTCCCGCAGACTCGACCAGAGCCACCCGAAGACGCCGCTCCCGCCGAACACCGCCATCGGGCTCGGCTCCTCGACCCGCACCCCGAGCAGCTTCCTGGCCCGCGCCCGCTCGGCCCTGCCCAGCAGGCGCGCGCCGAGCAGCGCCGCCGCGAGCAGCGGCAGACCGACGACCGTCACCGTCAGGCCCACGCCGAGCGACAGCGTGACCACCGCGTAGACGAAGCCGGCGATGCCTATCGGCAGGTTCGCGAGGAGGTGGGCGATCTCCTTCCAGGTGTGCCCGTCGTAGGCGAACCGCGCGGGCGGCGGCCGGTCGTCGTCGAGCGGCCCGCCGACCGGGCGGTCTTCGGACAAGGGCATGGTGCGTGCGGTCATACGCGCCAGAGTGCCCGGCGCGCCGCCGTAACGCCATGAGGGTCCCGCCCGAGCCACCCGGGGGATAAC
>NZ_WMBF01000663.1:0-2850 GCF_019400875.1 Streptomyces anatolicus
GGCCGACTCTCCAGGCCCAGGACGCCCCCGCCCTGATCGACTTCCTCGTCGACACCGTCGGCTTCCGGCGGACGGCCGTCTACGAGGACGGCGCCCGCGTCGCCCACGCCCAGCTGGACTGGCCCGAGGGCGGCGGCATCATGCTCGGCTCGTACGACCCGGACGGCCCCGGAGAGGCATGCGGGAAGCCCGGCACCTCCGGCGCCTATGTCGTCACCGACGAGGTGGACGCCCTGTACGCCCGCCTCGCCGACGCCGGCGTGAAGATCGTCGGCGAGATCGAGGACAAGCCGTACGGCAGCCGCGAGTTCGGCATCGCGGACCCCGAGGGAAACCGCTGGTTCTTCGGCACCTACCGGGGCGAGCCCAGGCCCGGACCGACGCCGTGAGAGCGCGTGATAACTTGCGCAAGCCAGTCAAACCCGTACCTGGGCCAGGGAATCCGGTGGAAATCCGGAACTGACGCGCAGCGGTGAGGGGGACGGGCGGGACCACGGCCACTGGGCGTCTCACGACGCCCGGGAAGGCGTCCCGTCCGGCCGATCCCGAGTCCGAAGACCTGCTGGCGCCTCCGCTCGCACACCGGGCGGCGGAGGTCGTGACGCAGACCAGGCTCCGCGTATGAGCCGTGAGACTCAAGGGATCGCGTGTCCTCGAAAGCCCGTAGAACCGCCCTGCGCTGTGCCGGACTGCTGGCGTCCGCCACGCTCGCGCTGACCGCGTGCGGCGACGGCGGCGGCTCCGCACAGAATTCCGCCGCCGGGTCCGGGGGCAAGAGCGCCGAAGGCTACCCGGTCACGGTCGCCTCCTGCGGCAAGGAGGCGAAGGTCGGCGCCCCGCCCCAGCGCGCCGTCTCGCTCGACCAGGGCTCCACCGAGATCCTGCTCTCCCTCGGCCTCGCCGACCGCATGGTCGGCACCGGCACCTGGACCGACCCGGTCCTGAAGAACCTGGCGAAGGAGAACGCGAAGGTGGAGCGGCTTGCCGACCGCTACCCCTCCCTGGAGAAGGTCCTCGCCAAGGAGCCGGACTTCGTCAGCGCCTCCTTCCTGTACACCGTCGGCAAGGGCGGCGTCGCCGACCGTACGAAGTTCACCGAACTCGACGTACCCGTCTACGTCTCGCCCACCGACTGCGCGGGCAAGGACAACGACGGCGGCGGCGACGGCAAGCGCGTCAAGACCCTCACCATGGACACCGTCTACGGCGAGGTGCGGGACCTGGCGAAGGTGTTCGACGTCGAGGAGCGCGGTGAGAAGCTGATCGCGGGGCTGAAGAGCCGCGTGACGAAGGCGGCGAAGGACATCAAGGCCGCCGACGCCTCCGACACGACCGTGCTGTACTGGTTCGCCAACTCCGACGCCCCCTACATGGCGGGCTGCTGCGGCGCCCCCGGCATCATCACCCGCGAACTGGGCGTGAAGAACGTCTTCGACGACACCCGCGAGGAGTGGCCCCAGATCAACTGGGAGACCGTCGCCGACCGCGACCCCGACGTCCTCGTCATCGGCGACCTCACCCGCAAGTCGCAGTCCGCGGAGAGCGCGGCCGCGAAGATCAAGTTCCTGGAGTCCAACCCGGCGACCAAGAACCTCACCGCCGTGAAGAAGAAACGGTACGTCCTGCTGAGCGGCCAGGCCATGAACCCCACGATCCGCACGGTCGACGGCATCGAACAAGTGGCGGCAGGCCTGCGGAAGTTCGGCCTCACCAAGTGAGGCCGACCGCCCCCACCCGAATACAGGGAAGGCCCACCCGAATACAGGAAGGGCCCACTCGACGGGCCCTGCTGGTCCGGCACACACTGCTGTGGCTGGCGGCGTGCGCCGCGCTCGCACTCTCCGTGGCGGTCGCCGTCACCATCGGCCCCGCCGACATCTCGGTGCCCGACGTATGGTCGGCGCTCGCCGCGCACCTCGGCTGGGGCGAGCCACGGCTCACCCCCCTCAGGGACGGCATCGTCTGGAACCTGCGGATGCCCCGCACCCTGCTCGCCGCCGTCTGCGGCGCGGGCCTCGCGGTCTGCGGCGCGGTCATGCAGTCCCTGCTGCGCAACCCCCTCGCCGACCCGTTCGTGCTCGGGGTGTCGTCCGGGGCGTCCACGGGAGCGGTCGCGGTCGTCGTACTCGGCGTCGGCGGGGGAGCGGTGTCGATCTCGGCGGGCGCGTTCGTCGGCGCGCTCCTCTCCTTCGCCCTGGTCCTGCTCCTGAGCCACTCGCTGGGCGACACGGTGGACCGGGTGGTCCTGTCCGGCGTGGCCGCGATGCAGCTCTTCTCCGCGCTGACGTCCTTCGTGATCCTCACGGCGGGCGACGCGGAGACCACCCGGGGCGTGCTGTTCTGGCTGCTCGGCTCGCTCAGCGGGGCGGGCTGGACGGACGTATGGCTGTGCGCGGCGGTCCTCGCCGTGACGCTGGCCGTCTGCCTCGGCCACGCCCGCACGCTCGACGCCTTCGCCTTCGGCCAGGAGGCGGCGGCGACGCTGGGCGTACGGGTGGCACGCACCCGGCTCGTCCTGCTCTGCGTGACGGCGCTGCTGACGGCGGCCCTGGTCAGCTCGGCGGGCGCCATCGGCTTCGTGGGCCTGGTCCTGCCGCACGCGGCCCGCGCGTTCGCGGGCTCCGGCCACGCCCGGCTGCTGCCGGTCACGGCGCTGGCCGGGGCGGTCTTCCTGGTCTGGGTGGACACGCTGGCCCGCACGGCCCTCGACCCACAGGAGGTCCCGGTGGGAGTGGTGACCTCGCTCATCGGCGTACCGGCGTTCGTACTGGTGCTGTACCGCACGCGAAGGGGGACACCGTGACACCCAGAACAAAACACGACCCGCCACACGCCCCCACGCCCCAGACG
>NZ_WMBF01000664.1:0-2825 GCF_019400875.1 Streptomyces anatolicus
GTCCTGGGGGGCGGGGGTGGTTACTCGTTACTCGATTACCAGTTCCACGGGGATGTTGCCCCGGGTCGCCTTGGAGTAGGGGCAGTACGCGTGGGTCTTCTTCAGGAGGTCCTCGCCCGCGGCGCCCTGGAGGTGGTCGGGGAGTTCCGCTCGCATGATCACCGAGAGGCCGAAGCCGCCGTCCGTGTCCTTGCCGATGCTGACCTCGGCGGTCACCGAGACGTCCGAGACGTCGATCTTCTCCTGGCGTGCGATGTTGCCCATCGCGCTGGCGAAGCAGGCCGCGTAGCCCGCGGCGAAGAGCTGCTCGGGGTTGGTGCCCTTGCCGTTGCCCCCGAGTGCGGCGGGGAAGCCGAGGGGGAGGTCGATCTGGCCGTCCGAGCTTACGGCGCGGCCCTCGCGGCCGTTCGCGGTGGCTACGGCGGTGTACAGCGCGTCCATGGTTCCTCTTCCTCTTAGTGCTGGTTCCTCTTCGCGGTTCTGCTTTGTGGGTTTAGTAGAGCACGCTATTTAGTTGTGCGCAACTTAGTTGGGTGCGCTGTAGGGTGGGGGTATGGAGACACGCGTACCCAGTGACGAGGATTTTCTGCGGCTCGATCATCAGATCTGCTTCTCGTTGCACGCCGCCGCCCGCGCCTTCAACGGGGTCTACCGGGCCGCCCTCAAGGATCTCGGGCTCACCTACCCGCAGTACCTGGTGATGCTCGTGCTCTGGGAGCACGGCGAGCTGCCCGTCAAGAAGATCGGGGAGCGGTTGCGGCTGGACTCCGGGACCTTGTCGCCGCTGCTCAAGCGGCTGGAGGCGGCCGGGCACGTGGAGCGGCGGCGCAGTGCCGAGGACGAGCGGTCCGTCGTGGTGCGGCTCACCGAGCAGGGGGGAGCCTTGCGCGAGGCCGCCCTTGCCGTGCCTCGCGCCATCGCCGAGTCCACCGGGCTCTCCCTCGATGAGGTGCGGGAGCTGCGGGATCGGCTCAACACCCTGACCGCCGCGCTCGACGCGGCCGAGGTGGGGGGAGGTGTCGCCGGTGACTGTGTTCGGTGAGGGTGGTCTTGGCGGGGTTCAGGGGCATCGCGACGCCGTCGCCGCCGAGAGTCGGCGGTTCGTGGCGGTGTTGGAAGGGGTCGATCTCTCCGCTTCCGTTCCCGGGTGTCCGGGGTGGACGCTTCTCGATCTCGTCCGGCACACCGGGAGCGTGCAGCGCTGGTTCTCCGTACTGCTGCGGAGCAACATCCAGGAGCCGCCCGCGACCCGCGCGGTCGAGCTTGAGCTCCCGGAGCGGGATGACGCGTACGGCGCCTGGCTCGCCGCCAGTGCGGATCTTGCCGCCCGCGCCTTCGCCGAGGTCGACCTCGACGCGCCGATGTGGACGTGGGGTGCCGACCCTTACGCCCGGTTCTGGGTGCGGCGCATGCTCTACGAGACGCTTGTGCACCGCGTCGACGCGGAGAGCGCCCTCGGGTTGCCGTCCGTGATCGAACCGGCGTTGGCCGCCGACGGTGTGGACGAGTTCCTCGTCAATCTGCCCTTCGCCACGCCGTTCGCGCCCGGTGTCGCCCGGCTGCGCGGCCGGGGTGAAGTCATCCGTTTCCGGGCCGCTGACGTCGGGCGGGAGTGGCTTGTCCAGTTGCGTCCCGACGGTTTCGGGCTCGTCGGAGCGTGGGACGGGCGGGCCGTGGACGCCTCCGTGCAGGGAAGCGCCGCTGATCTGCTTCTGCTCCTTTACGGGCGTGTCGGGCGGGACTTCGGCGGGTTCGCGGTCGCGGGGGATGGGGAGTTGCTTGAGCGGTGGTTCGCCAACTCCGCCTTCTGAGGCGAGCGGTTATCCCTCGCGTGTCAGCAGCGGCACCCACTTCTCCAACGCCGGCTCCTCCGCCAGGTCCGCGAACGACGCCGTTACGCCGTGGTCGCGGCGCCAGCGGTTCAGCAGGGTCATGAGGCGTACGGAGTCGAGGCCGTAGTCGACGAGGTTCTCGTCCGCCGGGATGTCGGCCGGGTCCTCGCCGAGGACGTCCGCCACGTCTGTGCGCAGCTGGTCGAGGGTCAGGGTCAGGGTCAGGGGGGAGGTCATGTCGTGGTCCTGCCTTTATGCATGGTCGGGGGCGGTCGTGCCGCCCAGGTCGGTCGTGCCGTCGCTGTCGCCGTGGCCGCCGGTTTCCCCGAAGACCGCCCCCGTCGTCGTGACGACCGCGCACTTGCCCGCCGCCCAGCGCAGCGCCATCGCGTGGTCGTCGGCCGAGAAGTCGGCCACCGCGTCGGCGACCACGAACGCCTGGATGTCCTGCATCCACGCGTCGCATGCCGTCATCAGGACGCCGATGTGGGCGTAGACGCCGGTGATGACCAGCTGGTCGCGGCCCTGTTCGCGCAGCCGTTCCAGGAGGTCGGTGCGGACGAAACCGCTGTACTTCCACTTGGTGAGGACCGTCTCGGCGGGTGCCGGGCCGATCTCGGGGGCGATCGCCGCCGCCTGCTCGTCGGCCGGCAGGCCCGGGCCCCAGAAGTCCTGCTGGAGGCCGCGCTCCTCGGGCGTCTGGCCGCCGGGCTGCGCGGTGTGCAGCACGGGTACGCCGAGCCTTTCGGCTTGGCGCTTCAACTCGGCTACGTGTGTGAGGAGTTCCGGCACCGGGGAGGCGTCGCGGTCGTATGCCGAGAGGAAGTAGTTCTGCAGGTCGTGCACGAGGAGCACCGCGCGGGACGGGTCGACCTTCCAGTCGACGCGGTTGGCGGGCAACTCGTCGGCGGACGGCATGGGATAGGGGGTGATGGCGGGGAGGGCCATGGTGGTGGAGGGTCCGTTCAGGCTTGCGTGGGCTGGGTGGGAAGG
>NZ_WMBF01000665.1:0-2805 GCF_019400875.1 Streptomyces anatolicus
CCCGCGCCCCGCTTCTCCGCGACCCCGACGCGGGTGCGCACCGGCCCCGCGCAGCCGGGCGCCGACACCGCTGATGTGGCCCGCGACTGGGACGTACCGGCCCTCGCACCACCGTCGAAGCCGAGTTGACCGAGTTGACCGAGTCGGCCGAGCTGGCTGAGTTGACCGAAACCGCAAAGGGCTGGCCCTGAGAGCGGGCCCCAGGAGGCCACGTACAGATGAAACGGCAGATCTTCTCCGCCGAGCACGACGCGTTCCGCGAGACCGTCCGCACCTTCCTCGCCAAGGAAGTGCTCCCGCACTACGAGCAGTGGGAGAAGGACGGCATCGTCTCCCGCGAGGCCTGGCTCGCGGCCGGCAGGCAGGGGCTGCTCGGGCTCGCCGTCCCGGAGGAGTACGGCGGTGGCGGGAACGACGACTTCCGTTACTCCGCCGTCCTCGCCGAGGAGTTCACGCGCGCGGGCGCCGCCGGGCTCGCGGTCGGCCTGCACAACGACATCATCGGCCCCTATCTGACCTCGCTCGCCACCGAGGAGCAGAAGCGCCGCTGGCTGCCGGGCTTCTGCACCGGCGAGACGATCACGGCCATCGCCATGACCGAGCCCGGCGCGGGCTCCGACCTCCAGGGCATCCGCACCGCCGCCGAGGACCGCGGCGACCACTGGGTGCTCAACGGCTCCAAGACGTTCATCTCGAACGGCATCCTCGCCGACCTCGTCATCGTCGTCGCCAAGACCTCCCCCGAAGGCGGCGCGCACGGGCTCTCCCTGCTCGTCGTCGAGCGCGGCATGGAGGGCTTCGAGCGGGGCCGCAACCTCGACAAGATCGGCCAGAAGGCCCAGGACACCGCCGAGCTGTTCTTCCACGACGTACGCGTCCCGAAGGAGAACCTCCTCGGTGAACTCAACGGCGCCTTCGTGCACCTGATGACGAACCTCGCACAGGAGCGCATGGGCATCGCTGTCGCCGGGATCGCCGCCGCCGAACACCTGCTGGACATCACCACGACGTACGTCAAGGAGCGCGAGGCCTTCGGACGGCCGCTGGCCAAGCTCCAGCACATCCGCTTCGAGATCGCCGAGATGGCCACCGAGTGCGCCGTCACCCGCACGTTCCTCGACCGGTGCATCGTCGATCACTCGAACGGGGAACTCGACGCGGTCCACGCCTCGATGGCCAAGTGGTGGGCCACCGAGCTGCAGAAGCGGGTGGCCGACCGCTGCCTTCAACTGCACGGCGGCTACGGCTATATGACGGAGTACCGCGTCGCGAAGGCCTTCACCGACGGACGCGTCCAGACCATTTACGGCGGTACGACCGAGATCATGAAGGAGATCATCGGCCGCTCGCTCCTCGGCTGACCTCTCAGGCCCCTGAACCCTCCCGGACACCCCCGAAAGGCACTCGCGTGACCACCGAAGCGTACGTATACGACGCGATCCGCACTCCGCGCGGACGCGGCAAGGCCAGTGGCGCCCTGCACGGCACCAAGCCGATCGACCTCGTCGTCGGCCTGATCCACGAGCTGCGGGACAGGTTCCCCGGGCTCGACCCGGCCGCCATCGACGACATCGTCCTCGGTGTCGTCGGACCCGTCGGCGACCAGGGCTCCGACATCGCGCGGATCGCCGCCATCGCCGCGGGCCTGCCCGACACGGTCGCGGGCGTCCAGGAGAACCGCTTCTGTGCCTCGGGCCTCGAGGCCGTCAACCTCGCCGCGATGAAGGTCCGTTCGGGCTGGGAGGACCTCGTCCTCGCGGGTGGGGTCGAGTCGATGTCCAGGGTGCCGATGGCCTCCGACGGCGGCGCCTGGTTCAACGACCCGATGACCAACTTCGAGACGAACTTCGCGCCCCAGGGCATCGGCGCCGACCTGATCGCCACGATCGAGGGCTTCTCCCGGCGTGACGTCGACGAGTACGCGGCGCTTTCCCAGGAGCGGGCCGCCGCGGCCTGGAAGGACGGCCGCTTCGAGAGGTCGGTCGTCCCGGTCAAGGACCGCAACGGCCTTGTCGTCCTCGACCACGACGAGCACATGCGCCCCGGCACCACCGCGGACTCCCTCGCGGGGCTCAAGCCGTCCTTCAAGGACATCGGCGACATGGGCGGCTTCGACGCGGTCGCGCTGCAGAAGTACCACTGGATCGAGGAGATCGACCACGTCCACCACGCGGGCAACTCCTCCGGCATCGTCGACGGCGCCTCGCTGGTCGCCGTCGGCACCAAGGAGGTCGGCGAGCGGTACGGCCTCGCGCCGCGTGCGCGGATCGTCTCCGCGGCCGTCTCCGGCTCCGAGCCGCTGATCATGCTGACCGGGCCCGCGCCCGCGACGCGCAAGGCCCTCGCCAAGGCGGGGCTCACCATCGACGACATCGACCTCGTCGAGATCAACGAGGCGTTCGCGGCGGTTGTGCTGCGTTTCGTGAAGGACATGGGGCTGTCTCTGGACAAGGTCAACGTGAACGGCGGGGCCATCGCCATGGGGCACCCGTTGGGCGCCACCGGCGCGATGATCCTGGGAACGCTCGTCGACGAGCTGGAGCGGCGGGACCTCCGATACGGGCTGGCCACGTTGTGCGTGGGGGGCGGGATGGGCATCGCCACGATCGTGGAGCGGCTGTAAGGGGTCGCGCCGTAGGGGTTTGGGTGCGTCGCCTGCCGCGGGTGCGTCGTGGTTGCTCGCGCAGTTCCCCGCGCCCCTGAAGACGTGCGGCTTCGCCGCAGTCTTCCCCGATGGGCCCCCTGAAGGCGCGCCCCGTGCGCCCTCATGAGGCGCGGCGGAGCCGCTGCCTCAGGGGCGCGGGG
>NZ_WMBF01000666.1:0-2801 GCF_019400875.1 Streptomyces anatolicus
GCACCGCCCTGCTCACCGAACTACCGCTCCCGCACCCGCTCCTGGCTCCCTTGGTACTCGCGCTGCTGGCGGCGACATTGCTCGCGGCGCCGAGTGTGCTGGGGACCCCGATCGGCGTACGCACCCCAGGGACGGCCCCCGCCGCCACCGCATCCGGCGCGCCGCACCCGCCGCACGCGGGACCCGCCCCGTCGGTGTCGCGCTCCCTCGCCCGTGCGGTCCCGTACCTCGTCCGTTACGGCGCTCCCGTCCTCGGGTGGTCCGCCCTCGTCGCTCTGCCCGCCGCGCTTCGGCTTCCGTACGCCGCCGGGGTGGTGGTTTACGTTCTGGTGGTCGCCGCTCTGCTGGCCGTCGCCGCCCGTGTCGCGGCCGCCGGGGCCGTCCTGGTCGGGCCTGCCCTGATGGTCTCGGGGCTGGCCCTCGCGTCCTCGGTGAGCGTCGCCTTCCTCGCCCTGGCCACCGAGGCCGCCACGCTCGGCACCCTCGGTGCGCTCACCGCCCTGTTCCTGGCCGCCTGCGTCCAGCTGGTCCGCCGGCCCCGCCAGGCACCCACGGGCGTCGCCGCCCTCGCGGCCTGCGCTGCTCTCACGTACGCCACCGCGTTCGCCTGCGCCGCCGGGGCCGCCGGAGGTCTGCGCCCGGAGCAGATCGGGGTGGTCACCCTGGCCGTCCCGACCCTCGCCGCGCTCGCCGCGGCCCGACTAGGGCAGCGGCCCGAGACCCTGCCCGTGGAGGTCATGGCGGCCGCCTCGGCCGCCCTCGCCGTCGCCCTCACCGCGGGCCACGCCCCCACCTTCGCGCTCGCCCTGACCCTTGCCGGGCTCATCGCGGCGGGCACCGCGCTCCGGCCGGACCGCCACCGCGTGGGGTACGCGGCCGGAGTGCTGTTCATCCTGGCGAGTTGGGTCCGCCTCGCTGCCTGGGAGGTGTCGACCCCGGAGGCATACACCCTGCCGGTCACCGTCCCCGCGCTCCTCCTCGGCCTGCTGCGGCGCCGCCGCGATTCCGAGGCCTCCTCCTGGACGGCGTACGGCCCCGGCCTCGCCATGACGCTGCTGCCGAGCCTCACCGCCGCCTGGGGCGACCCGCACTGGCAGCGCCCGCTGCTGCTCGGCCTCGCGGCCCTCGCGCTGACCCTGGCGGGCGCCCGGCACGGACTGCGCGCCCCGCTGGTCCTCGGCGGCACGGTGCTCGCCCTGGACGCGCTGCACGAACTGGCTCCGTACATCGTGCAGGTGGCGGGCGCGCTGCCCCGCTGGCTGCCGCCGGCGCTCGCGGGCCTGCTGCTCCTCGCCGTCGGCGCGACGTACGAGCAACGACTGCGCGACGCACGCCGGTTCCGGAATGCGCTCGACCGAATGCACTGATTACCGGCCGCCGCACAGATATGTGGACCCGTCAATTCCCTTGAAAGGCAAGGGAATACGAGAACGGCCCGGAGGCTGAAAAGCCTCCGGGCCGCAATCCGGGGTGGGCGATACTGGGTTCGAACCAGTGACCTCTTCGGTGTGAACGAAGCGCTCTCCCACTGAGCTAATCGCCCGGGCGCACAGAGAACATTACCGCATGTCAGCGGGTGCTTCCGACCGCCTAGGAGTCACCTCTCGGTCACTCCTTGATCTTCCACGGCATCGTGATGCCGAACTTCCAGACGTAGATGGCGACCAGCACCGCGACGATGACAAGGCCGATCGTCGTCAGGATGATGTTCCTGCGGCGCACCTTCGGGTCGAGCGCACGCTGTGCCGCCTCGGTGACCTTGCGCTTCGTCCAGCGCAGCACCAGCTGGGCCCAGACGAACTCGGTCGCCCAGATCGCCATTCCACCGAAGATCACCAGCCAGCCGGGACCGGGCAGCGGCAGCATGATGATGCCCGCCACGACGACCGCGAGCCCCACGATGAAGACGCCGACCTGCCAGCTCAGGTGGAGCGCCCTGCGGGCCTGGATGTACTGCGGCGCCCGCGATCCGAGCGGCTGCTCGGCCGATCCGGACGGCTGTTCGGCCTGCGCCGCGACGGTCGGTTCCGCGACCCCCGCGGGCTCGTTACTCCCCGTATTCATACGGCCAAACCCTACCGGACGGAAACCCGTCACCGGAATGGGTGCATGACGGGAAGGGACAAGCCGCCATACGAGCTACCTAAAGACACGCAAAACCCTCAGAGGGGTTTACAACGGCACCGTAGGTGGCATGTCGATTTCGCCGACGTGCGAATCCCCGAGCGCACACTGAGCGAAAGGCCCTGGCGCTTATGAACACCACGGTCAGCTGCGAGCTGCACCTGCGCCTCGTTGTGTCGAGCGAGTCCTCACTGCCTGTACCCGCAGGACTGCGGTATGACACGGCCGATCCCTATGCCGTGCACGCCACCTTCCACACCGGAGCCGAGGAGACGGTCGAGTGGGTGTTCGCCCGCGATCTCCTCGCCGAGGGCCTGCACCGGCCCACCGGAACCGGCGACGTCCGAGTCTGGCCGTCCCGGAGCCACGGTCAGGGCGTTGTCTGCATCGCCCTGAGTTCCCCGGAGGGCGAGGCTCTGCTCGAGGCCCCGGCGCGGGCCCTGGAGTCCTTCCTGAAGCGAACAGACGCGGCCGTGCCCCCCGGCACGGAGCACCGCCACTTCGATCTCGACACGGAGCTGTCACACATCCTGGCCGAAAGTTAACGGCGCGGGAGCGTCGGGATCCCCTCACGCCGTCCGACTCGGGGCGACGGCGCAGGCAGTCACGACACAACACGACGACACAAGGCGGACAGGAAGCAGTCACCGGCGCCGTCGCCGCGGGAAGCCCGCGGC
>NZ_WMBF01000667.1:0-2793 GCF_019400875.1 Streptomyces anatolicus
CGCCGGGTGCCCCCTCCCTCGTACTCGGACTCGGACTCAGACGCCGATGTCGCGGCCGTCCGCGCGCCACACCGAGACGACCGACGGACGGACGATCTTGCCGGGGCCGTCGGGCCAGGCGCTCGCGGGCTTCTCGGCGGAGGCGCCGTCGATCTCGCCCGGGTGCTGCACGGCGACGACCACGCGCCGGTCCTGGACGAGCGGTCCGCAGGTCTCCGCGCCCTTCGGCATGGTCAGGAACTGCTTCAGCTCACCGCGCCGTTCGCCGCGCGTGGCGACGCCGAAGAGGCCGTCGTGGGAGCCGAGCTGGTTGCCGTCGGTGGAGATCCACAGATTGCCGTGCGGGTCGAAGGTCACGTTGTCGGGGCAGGAGATCGGGGAGACCCGGTCCTTGGGGAAGCCCGCGAAGTACGTGGAAGGGTCGTTCGGGTCACCGGCGACGAGGAAGAGCGACCAGGCGAAGGTCGTCGCCTCCGCGCGGTTGCGGCGCTCGGTCAGCTCCAGGATCTGCCCGTGCTTGTTGAGGTTGCGCGGGTTGGCCTCGTCCGCGCCGGCCTTGCCCGCCTTGCCGCGGTCGGAGTTGTTGGTGAGCGCCACGTACACCTTGCCGGTGTGCGGGGAGGGCTCGATGTCCTCGGGGCGGTCCATCTTGGTGGCGCCGACCTTGTCGCCCGCGAGGCGCGTGAAGACGTACACCTCCTCGGCGGTCATGCCCTCGACGTGGCTGACGGCCTTCCCGCCGGGACCGGCGGTGGCGAGCGGGATCCAGGTGCCGCTGCCGTCGAACTCGCCGTCCTGCGGGAGCGTCCCCTTGCCGTCGATCTCGCTCGCGGGGGAGTCACCGGTGAGCTTGGCGACGTAGAGGGTGCCCTCGTCGAGGAGGGTGAGGTTGTGCTCGTGCGCGGCGCGGGACTTGCCCTTGGCGACGCGCTTGCTGCTGACGAACTTGTAGAAGTAGTCGAACTTCTCGTCGTCGCCCATGTAGACCACGGGCCGGCCGTCGTGGGTGAGGCGCGGCTGCGCGGCCTCGTGCTTGAAGCGGCCGAGCGCGGTGCGCTTGCGCGGGGTCGAGTCCGGGTCGTACGGGTCCAGCTCGACGACCCAGCCGAAGCGGTTGGCCTCGTTCGGCTCCTTGGCGAGGTCGAAACGGTCGTCGAACCGCTCCCACTTCCGCTCGGAGGCCTCACCGGAGACGCCGTACCGCTTCAGGCGGGCGGCGGCCGTCGGGTCGGTCACCTTCGCGGCGTTGGCGAAGTACTGGTTGAAGTTCTCCTCGCCGTGCAGCGTCGTACCCCAAGGCGTGGTGCCGCCCGCGCAGTTGTTGAGCGTGCCGAGCACGGTGGTGCCGCGCGGATCGGCCTTCGTACGTACGAGGGGGCTGCCGGCGACGGGTCCCGTGAGACGGAAGCGGCTGGTGGCGGTGAGGCGGCGGTTGAGGTGGTGGCGGCTGACGGCGCGCAGGGCGCCGCTCTTGCGCTCGCCCTCGACCACGACGACGGAGAGGCCGTGCGCCGCCCAGGCGATCTCGACCTGCTCGCGGGTCGGGTTCTGGGGGTCGTACCCCTTGAACATCAGGACTTCGTCCGTGTACTCGTGGTTGGCCACGAGGAGCTGGCGGCCGTGCTCGCCGCGGAGGGGGAGCAGGGAGAGGAAGTCGTTGTTGTAGCCGAACTGGCCGGCCTGTGCCTTGGCGGTCTGCTTGTCCGGGTCGAAGGCGGGGGCGCCGCGCAGGATCGGTTCGCCCCAGCGGATGACGACGTTCTGCTCGTAGCCGGTGGGGACGGTGACGGCGTCGGTGGTGTTCGGGGCGACGGGCGCGAACCTCAGTCCGCGCGCTCCCTTGCTCTTCCCGGCCGTACGTCCCTCGGGCGCGGCCGCGGCGGCCTCGCTCACGCCGGGGCCCGCTATGACCGCGCTGCCCGCGGCGGTGGCGACCGTCACGACGGCGGCGGCGCGCATCATCGAACGGCGGCTGAGGGCGCCGGCGATGACATCGCCGACGTACTCGTTGTCGCTGGTGTTGGGCACCTCGTTGAAGCAGGCGTCACCACAGCGGAAGCGGCAGGTCAGGGCGGAACGGCCGCCGCTCCCCTGATGCGAGGTGATGATCGGCAGCAGCTTGGGCACGGATCCTCCGTCGTCGTGGCGTGGCTTGATTCCGCCGTGAGGCTAGGTGTGGGTTCCGGCACGGCGGCGGCCTACGGGTGAACGGCGGGTGAATCCGTGGCGCATGGGAGGAAGTTGGCGCGGGTGGGTGATGGACGGCGACCCTGCCCAAGATCGCCCAGGGCGGCGGCTAACCTTACGTGTCCGCCCTGGCCAGGGATTTCGGGAATCAACTCACGCGAAGGGTTGCGCACATGGGCATTCTGGATCGCCTGCGGAACGCGTTCGGACGGTCACGCAAGGGGAGCGTTCCTGAGGCGCGGGAGCCTGAGCGTGCGGCTGCGGCTTCGGCTGCGCCTGAGGCGGAGGGGGAGTCCTCGGCGCCGGAGGCCGTCTCGCTCCCCTCCCCTTCACCGGAGCCGACCCCGCCCTCCAAGGCCTCGCTCCCGTCCCCGAGCCGGGAGCCTTCTCCGCCCCCGTCTTCGGCGGTGGATGACCTGGTGGCGGCGGCGTTCGACAACGTCTCGGTGCCGGTGCCTGCGGCGCGGGACCGGAAGAGCGAGCCTGAGCCTGAGCCTGCGGCGCGGGGCCGGGAAAGTGAGCCTGGGCCTGAGCCTGCGGCGCGGGACCGGGAAAGTGAGCCTGAGCCTGCGGCTGCTCCCTCGCCGGAGGAGACGCCTGCGGCCG
>NZ_WMBF01000668.1:0-2787 GCF_019400875.1 Streptomyces anatolicus
GGCCTCGCCTTTGCCGCCCCCCTCTCATGCGGCTTTCACGCGGGGCTCATACTCTGGCGCCCATGACGCAGATGACTCCCCCAGGCTGGTACCCCGACCCCGGCCAGGTCGCCGGCGGTCCGCCCACCGAGCGCTGGTGGGACGGGAACGTATGGACGGATCAGGTGCGCACCGCCGGGGCGCACGCGTATCCGACCCAGGCGGCCTTTCCGGCCCATCCGGGGCAGGACCCCGCGCCCCGGCGCGGCCTGCGCGTCGCGATAGCCGTCGGCGTGGTGCTCGTCGTCCTCGCCGGGATAGGCGGCGGTGTGTACGCACTGACCGCCGATGACGACGGGGGCGAGGGCGACTCCTCGGCCAAGGAGCCGTCGACCGGCGCCCCGAAGGATCCCGGGAACCCCAGGTCGCCCGACGCGCCGCGGTCGCCGGAGGGCCCGCAGGACCCGAAGTCCCCGGAACAGGACCCCGGTTTCGCGAACGACTCGGTGAGCGGCATCAAGATCCCCGTACCGGACGGCTGGCGTGGCGTGTCCACCAGGTTCGGCGCCGCGGTCCAGACGGAGCCGATCCCGTGCCCGGGCAACCCTCAGGAGCAGTGCACGCGCGGCAGCGCGTACTCCCAGCCCGCCGAGAAGCTGGACATCGACGCCAAGACGCCCGAGGCGGCGGCCAAGGCGGACATCAAGCGGAACGCGAAGGAGGGGTACGGCGGCAAGACCTACGGCCGCATCACCTCGCACAAGGTGCTGGCCTCCAAGTCGATCACCGTGGCGGGCCAGAAGGGCTACCACGTCCGCTGGAAGGCCATCACGCAGAAGAGCGACGACGGCTACGTCGAATCGCTCGCCTTCCCCTCCCCCGCCGACAAGTCGAAGCTCGTCATCATCCGCATGGGCATCGACGACAACGACCAGGCCCCTTCGCCGTCCACCATGGACAAGATCGTGAAGGGTATCGAGGCGGGTTCTGCCGGCGGCGGCGCGGGAGCAGGCCAGGACGTATAGAACCCGGCAGGACGTGTACGTCTAGAACCAGGGCAGGACGTGTACGCCCCAGGGGCCGGGCGGGGTTCCTCGCCGCTCAGGAGGAACCCCGTCCGGCCCGGGGGTGCGCGCCGCCCCCGTCCCCACGGTGCGGCGCGGGCAGGCCCGAGTCCCGTCATCCCATGGACTCGGGCCCACGATCAGGTGAGGCCGAGCGCGGGCAGCACGCAGGCCTCGACGAAACGGGTCAGATAGTCGCCGTCGGCGTGCGCGCCCTCGAGGACCGGCCTCGCCCGCACCACGCCGAACAGCTGCACCGTGACGAACTCCACCGCCGGGTGCCCCTCGGGGATCTCGCCGCGCTCCACGCCACGCCGGATGATCACATCCATGGCCTGCAGCTCCGGCTCGACCAGGGTCTCGCGCAGCACCCGCTGCAGGTCCACGTCCTGGAGGACCGCGTGGCTGAGCGCCTGGACCAGCATCGTGTCCCGCCCCGACTGCTCGCCCGCGGCCCGGGCCGCCTCGCGCAGGTCCCCGGCGAGGCTGCCGGTGTCGATCCCCGCGAACCGCACGCAGCGGTTGGCCCGCAGCGCGGCCGCCACGAACTGGGGCTTGGTCTTCCACTGGCGGTAGAGCGTGGACTTGCTGCACCGGGTGCGGGCGGCCACGCCCTCCATGGTCAGAGCCTCGTAGCCGCATTCGCGGAGCTGGTCGAGGACGGCGTCGTAGAACTCCTGCTCACGCTCGGGCGTGATCTTCGAGCGGCTCGACGTCGACGTCATGGCTCTTCCCCTCGGTACGGCGGCCGGATCAGCGCGATCGGCCCTCTTCGATACGCCAGTGTACCGGTACGCCGTCGTATCGGTACACTGGCGTATCGGTACATCGCCGTATCGGTGAGCGGGGCGAACCTTCGCTCGGCACACCGCACCACCACCATTCGCACCACCAGTCATCACGCAAAGGGGCCGGGGGATGGAATCCCGAACCGAGCCTGCCGAACGGGAGCCGGACGTAGCAGTCCGGGAGCCGGACACGACCGTCCGTAAGCCGGACATATCTGCCCGACCGCCCCTCGTCCGCGAGCTCCTCCTCGTCGTAGGACTCTTCCTCGTCTACAAATTCGGCAGGCAGCTCGCCAACGGACACACCGGCGAGGCGTTCCGCAACGCGCACCGCGTGTGGGACGCCGAGCGGGCGCTGCGCCTGCCCGGCGAGGGCACTGTGCAGGACGCCCTGCTGAGCGGCGAGACGCTGATCCACGTCGCGAACACCTATTACGCGACCGTCCACTTCCCGGCGACGCTGCTCTTCCTGGTCTGGCTGTACGCGCGCCGGCCCCGGCACTACGTCTGGTCGCGGCGGGTGCTCGCCGCGCTGACCGCGGCCGCGCTCGTGCTCCACCTCGGCTTCCCGCTCGCTCCGCCGCGGATGCTGGACGCCGCGCACCTCGTGGACACGGCACAGGTGTACGGGCCCTCGGTCTACGCCGCCAAGCCCGCGACCGACACCATGGCCAACCAGTTCGCGGCCATGCCCTCCCTGCACTTCGGCTGGGCGCTGATGCTCGCCATCGGCATGATCGCCGCCACCTCGACGCGGTGGCGCTGGCTGTGGCTGCTGCATCCGCTGTTCACCCTGCTCGTGGTGGTCGGCACCGCGAACCACTACTGGCTCGACGCGCTCGTGGCGACGGCGCTGCTCGGCATCGCCCTCGCGGTCATCCGGCTGCCGCGCCCGGCCCGCTCGCTGGTCGTACGGCGGTCCGATGCGACCCGCTCGGAGAGCGAGCCCGCACCCC
>NZ_WMBF01000669.1:0-2786 GCF_019400875.1 Streptomyces anatolicus
GGGCCAGACGGGCCATACGGGCGCTGGGGGTTCTGGGAAGACGGACGCGGGGGTTTCTGGGAAGAGGTGCCGCTCATGTGACGCTCACCTTCCGTGCGAACTTCCGGGCGGCCGGGGCGAGGGCGGCGTGGAGGTGGGCGACCAGGCGGCGCGGGGTCGGGTGGTCGAAGACGAGGCCGGCGGGGAGGCGCAGGCCCGTCGCGGCGTTGAGCCGGTTGCGGAACTCGACCGCGGTCAGCGAGTCGAAACCGAGGTCCTTGAACGCCTGGGTGAGGCTGATGGTGTCGGGCGTGGCATGGCCGAGGACGAGGGCCGCCTCGGCGCGGACGAGGGTCGAGAGGGTGTCCTCGGCCTCCTCGGGGGAGAGACGGGCCAGGCGGTCGCGGAGTCCGGCGGCGTCGGTCGCCGTAGCGGCGGTGGCCCTGCGGACGGGGATACGTACGAGGCCTTGGAGGACAGCGGGTACGGTGCCCGTCTCCAGGTGCGGGCGGAGCAGCGCGGGAACGATCTTGGCGGGGATCTGGCAGGCGCCGCGCGTGGCACGTGCGGCCTCGAACAGCGCCAGCCCCTCCTCGGCCGTGAGGGCCTTGATCCCGAGGCGGGCCGCGCGGGTCAGGTCGGCGTCGTCGAGGTGACCGGTCATGTCGCTGCGCTGTTCCCAGAAGCCCCAGGCCAGCGAGGTGGCGGGCAGGCCGTCGGCGTGACGGCGCTGGGCCAGCGCGTCGAGGAAGACGTTCGCCGCCGCGTAGTTGCCCTGCCCCGGTGTGCCCAGAACGCCTGCCATGGAGGAGAAGAGGACGAACTCCGCGAGGTCCAGTTCGCGGGTGAGTTCGTGCAGGTGCCAGGCGGCGTCGACCTTGGGCCGGAAGACGCTGTCCACGCGCTCTGCCGTCAGGGAGGTGACGATGCCGTCGTCGAGGACGCCGGCGCTGTGGACCACGACGGTGAGGGGGTGTTCGGCGGGGATCTGCGCGAGCAGCGCGGCGAGTGCGTCACAGTCGGCGGTGTCGCAAGCGGCGACGGTGACCTTCACGCCCAACTGCCGCAACTCAGCGGCGAGTTCGGGCGCGCCCGGCGCGTCGGGGCCTCGTCGGCTGGTCAGCAGCAGGTGGCCGGCCTGCCCGGCCGTGGCGTAGCGGCGGGCGAACAGTGAGCCGAGGGTGCCCGTACCACCGGTGATCAGGACCGTGCCGCCCATGGCCGGTTCGGGCGCGGCGTTGTCATCGCGCGAGGTCTCCCGCACGAGCCGGGGAACGTACAGCTGTTGCCGGTCGTCGTCGCGGAGGGCCACCTGCGGCTCGCCGCCTCCCAGCGCCGCGAGGAACGACGCGGTGGGGACGATGGTCTCGTCCGCGATGTCGATCACGGTGAAGCGGCCCGGGTGCTCGGTCTGGGCCGTACGGATCAGACCCCAGGCAGCGGCGTCCGCGGGGTCGGGTGACTCGGTCCCGGTGTGGACGGCGACGGCTCGCCTGGTGAGGAACACCAGCCGGCTGTCGGCCAGACGCTCTTCGGCCAGCCACGCCTGGACCATGTCCAAGGCGTACTGGACGGCCTCGCGCGCGGCGCCGGGGACGTTCTCGGCCGGGCCGGAACTCCCCAGCAGGCCGGTGGCGATGACCAGGTCCGGGAGCGGGGCGTCGGCTGCCAGCAGGGTCGCCAGCTCCGGGTGGCTCTCGACCGCGACACCATCGGGGAACGACGTGACCAGGGCGTCGGGAACGTCGGCGCCCAGGAACGCCACCCGGTCTGCCTTGAGGCCCCTCGTGCCGGGCATGGGGGTCCACTCCAGGCGGAACAGGTGGTCGTCGCCGCCCTGCGCGACGGCCTTCGCCAGCTGCTCGGCGGTGATCGGCCGCATGGCGATCGACTCCACATCGGCGACCGGCCGCCCGGCGGGGTCGGCGAGCCTGACGCCCAGTGTTCCCGTCTCGGAGAAGGTGATCCGCACGCGCAGCGTCCGGGCCCCCACGGCGTGCAGCCGCACGTTCGACCAGGCGAAGAGCAGGGGCACTTCGTCCGAGCGCTGTTCGGAGCGGGCGAAGACAGTGGGGTGGAGCGCGGCGTCGAGGAGAGCGGGGTGGATGCCGTAGTGGTCGGCGTCGGTGGCGCCCTCGGAGTTGTCGTCGGCGGGGAGGCTCACCTCGGCGTAGAGGGTGTCGCCCTGACGCCAGGCGGCGGTCACGCCCTGGAAGGCGGGCCCGTACTGGTAACCGAGCCCGGCGATGACGTCATACAGGGTATCGGCGGGCAGCGGGGTGGCACCGGTCGGCGGCCAGGCCGTGGGCTCCGCCCACTCCGCCGTGTCCGGCGTGGCGGACGGCTGCGGGCCGAGGGTGCCTGTGGCGTGGCGGGTCCAGGGCCGGTCGGGTGTGGCGTCGTCGGGCCGGGAGTGCACGGTGAGGGCTCGGCGGCCGTCGCCGTCGGCTGCCGCGACGTGCACTTGGAGGTGGCATCCGCCGACGGCCGGGAGAGTCAGGGGCGCTTCGAGGGCCAGGTCTTCCAGGTACGGGGTGTCGATGGTGTGGCCGATGTGGAGGGCGAGGTCGACGAACGCGGTGCCGGGCACGAGGGGCGTGTCGTGGACGGCGTGGTCGGCCAGCCAGGGGTGGCTGCCCAGCGACAGGCTGCCGGTGAAGAGGTCGCCGTCGCCGTCCGCGAGGGTGACGGCGGCACCGAGCAGGCCGTGGTCGGTGGCGCGCAGGCCGAGGGTGTGGGGGTCGGTGGCGGTGGTCGTGGCGAGCAGCCAGTAGTGCTGGTGTTGGAAGGGGTAGGTGGGCAGGTCG
>NZ_WMBF01000670.1:0-2782 GCF_019400875.1 Streptomyces anatolicus
GCGGGGGCCTGCGACGGTCCGCTGCCCGTGGGCGCCGCGGTCGGCCAGCCACCCGGCCTCGGCGCCGACTCCGGAGCGGGAGCGGGGGCAGAGGCAGGGGGCGCACTCGTCGGCGCGGGGCCGCCACCCGGTGCCGAAGCCGTCGGCCAGCCCCCGGGCCTCCGCTCCGCCGAGGAAGCGGCGGGAGCGGCAGGAGGAGCAGCGGGGGGAGCGGCCGGGGCAACGGGAGGAGCCGCGGCCTGCGGCGCCGGGGCGGCGACCGCCTCCGGAGCAGCCGGGACCGCCGCTTCCGGGGCCGGGCCGGTCTGCGGCGCCCCGGACCCTCGTACAGCCGCACGCACGGCAGCGGCACCGCCCCCCGAAGGAACCGGCGCGCCCCCTGCGTGGGCCTCGGGCCCGGGCACGTACGCCATCGCGGGGCCGGGACCCTGCCCGCCCGGGACGAAATTCCCGCCGCGCTCAAGGCGCTCGAGGCGGGCCATGACGGAACGCTCGTCGTCATACGCGGCGGGAAGCAGCACGCGCGCGCAGATCAGCTCGAGCTGGAGCCGGGGCGAGGTGGCGCCCCGCATCTCCGTCAGGCCGTCGTTCACGAGGTCGGCCGCGCGGCTCAGCTCGGCGCCTCCGAAGACACCGGCCTGCGCCTGCATCCGCTCCACGACGTCCGCGGGGGCGTCGATGAGCCCCTTGTCGGCGGCGTCCGGCACGGCCGCGAGGATCACCAGGTCGCGCAGGCGCTCCAGGAGGTCGGCGACGAAGCGCCGCGGGTCGTTGCCCCCCTCGATGACGCGGTCCACGACCTCGAAGGCCGCCGCCCCGTCCCCCGAGGCGAAGGCCTCGACCACGGAGTCGAGCAGCGAACCGTCCGTGTACCCCAGCAGGGAGGTCGCCATGGCATACGTCACACCCGCCTCGCCCGCGCTGGCGAGCAGCTGGTCCATGACGGACATCGAGTCACGCACCGACCCGGCACCGGCCCGCACGACGAGCGGAAGCACGCCGTCCTCGACGGCCACGTCCTCGCGGCCGCAGACCTCGGCGAGGTACTCCCGGAGCGTGCCGGGGGGCACGAGCCGGAACGGATAGTGGTGCGTACGCGAACGGATCGTGCCGATGACCTTCTCGGGCTCGGTCGTCGCGAAGATGAACTTGAGGTGCTCCGGGGGCTCCTCGACCACCTTCAGCAGGGCGTTGAAGCCCGCCGGGGTGACCATGTGGGCCTCGTCGATGATGTAGATCTTGTACCGGCTGGAGGCGGGGCCGAAGAAGGCCTTCTCACGCAGGTCACGGGCGTCGTCCACGCCACCGTGCGACGCCGCGTCGATCTCGATGACGTCGATCGAACCCGGGCCGTTCCTCGCCAGGTCGCGGCAGGACTGGCACTCGCCGCAGGGCGTGGGGGTGGGACCCTGCTCACAGTTGAGACAGCGGGCCAGGATGCGCGCGCTCGTCGTCTTGCCGCAGCCGCGCGGGCCACTGAACAGGTACGCGTGATTGACCCGGTTGTTCCGCAGCGCCTGCTGCAGCGGGTCTGTCACATGCTCCTGCCCGATGACCTCGGCGAACGACTCCGGGCGATAACGGCGGTACAACGCGAGAGACGACACGCATACGAGGTTATAGGCGACCACTGACAACCCGGACCGCCCCAACGCAAAGCGCCCCTCACGCACCCGCCAGAGCCGACCTACCCTTGCTGCCTTCCGGCCCTGGGGGAGTTCAGTCAGATAGCGCCACGTGAGGGGCTGGCCCCCACAGTAGCGGATCCCCGGCCCCGGAAGCGACGCCGGGTGGCGACGGAACGGCCCTCGCGGACGATCACGACGGCCGCCTCGGGACCGTGTTCGCGAGCACTGCCCAACGTCTTGTATTGTTTGCGGCGGAGGATTCGCCTAGTGGCCTAGGGCGCACGCTTGGAAAGCGTGTTGGGGGCAACCCCTCACGAGTTCGAATCTCGTATCCTCCGCCGGCAGAAGGCCCGGACCGCTCGACGGTCCGGGCCTTCGTCGTTTCTCCGTACGATCCGCTGCGTCGCGCCGAGGACCTGAGCCGGGCGATCGACGGCTTACTCGTGAGGGGCCCCGCCAAGGGCATGGTCGCGGACCGGGCCATATTCCTGCCGGACCGCATCGCAGTGGGAGGAACGCGGGGGCGGGCAGCACCGGAGCAAGCGGGTCCGACGATCAGCCCACCCGGCGGGAACGTACGCGAGTGCTCGCGAGCGCGCTCCCGGCCGCCGACGCCCGAGAAGGTGGTCTTGCCGGACGGACGGCGGTACAGCCGGAGAGAGTGGAAATCCGAGGGCAGTACGAGCCGGTGGCAGGCTCTTCCCCACAGGGTGGAGCCGCAGCCCGCTTTGTGCGTCGTCTGCCCGCTCGCACGGCTGGCTCTCTTTCCTCGGGGTGACGCCCGCCATGCTGGGGGCACGGACGGGCGTCGTTCGGATCCTAGGCGGTCGTGCGCGTGCGCAAGCGCGCATTTCGTGCGAGTAATCCAGGGAGGGTCGGGGGGAGTTGGGATCCGGGGTCGTGTTGCGTGGCTTGGGTTATGGGCTGCTGTCGGGCATGGACGCGAGGGTCTTCTCGGAGAGCACCTCGGGCCTCCCCGGGCAACACCGAGGCCTCGGACTTCTTCGGGGGCGCCCTCTGGCTCTTCAGGCGCACGGCCCGGGGGCGCAGGTTGTCACGTATTCTCCGCAGTCGTCCGTCCGGGCGGCCGAGGAAGAGGATGGGCAGTTCGTGTCACGGGTGTCGGGAGGGTCGCGGGTGTCGCGGACCTCGGG
>NZ_WMBF01000068.1:0-21178 GCF_019400875.1 Streptomyces anatolicus
CGCGAGGGCGCGGGGACGGTGCGGGCAAGCCATGGAGCGGGGCGGTCGGCGCTTCCCGACGCGCCCCGCGCATAATGGCGCACCCACCGACAACGGAGCCCCCGACATGACCGACGCATCCGTGCTGGACTACTGGCGCGCGGACCTTACCGACATACCGGACGAGGTCTGGCGGCACCCGGGCGCGGAGGTCCTGCTGCTGGCCGACAACGCGCTCACGTGCCTTCCCGCCCGCATCGGCACGCTCAAGGCGCTGCACACCCTGGACCTCGGGCACAACAAGCTGCGCACGGTCCCGGCGGAACTCGGCGACCTGCCGTCGCTCAGCCGCTTCCTCTACCTGCACGACAACGCCCTCACCGAGCTGCCCGCGTCCCTCGGCCGCCTCACCCGGCTCGCGTATCTGAACGTCGGGGAGAACCGTCTGACCGCGCTCCCCGACACGCTCGGCTCGCTCGCCGGTCTTGTGGAACTGCGGGCCCAGCGCAACGCGTTGTCCCGGCTGCCGGAGACGATCGGCTCCCTCACCGCGCTGCGCGAGCTGTGGCTGCGCGGCAACCGTCTGCGGGAACTGCCCCTGTCCGTGGGCGGCTTGAGCGGGCTGCGCGAACTGGAGCTGCGCGAGAACGCGTTCACCGCCGTGCCCGAGGCCCTGCGCGGTCTGCCGCGCCTGCGCCGCCTCGACCTGCGCGCCAATCACCTCACGGAACTGCCCGACTGGGTCGCGGAGTTGCCGTCGCTGGAGAAACTGGACCTGCGTTGGAACGACGTACGCGTCGGCGACCGCGTTCTGCGGGCCCTGGAGGCCAGGGGCTGCGTGGTCCTGCGCTGAGCCGACGCGGGCGCACCCCCGGCCATGCTCAGCGCCGGGCGCCCAGGCCTCCCGCCGCTCACGCGGGGACGGCCTCCTGGTCGGCGCTGTCGAAGGGCCCATAGCTCTCGCCGCCCATGCGCTCGGCCGCTGCCACGTACTCGGCGAGCGCGGCCCGGGAGCGGGCGAGCCCGTCGATCTGCTCGTCGATGCGCCGCAGCCGTGACCGCATCGCGGCCAGCAGGTCGGGGCAGCCGGGCAGCTCCGGGACCTCTCCGACCGCGCACGGCAGCAGGTAGGCGATGTCCTCGGAGGACAGGCCCGCGCCGAGCAGGTGCCGGATCTGCCGCACCCGCAGCACGGCACCCTCGTCGTACTCGCGGTAGCCGTTCGCGCCGCGGTCCGCTTCCAGCAGGCCCTGGGCCTCGTAGTAACGCAACTGATGGGTGTTGACGCCCGTCCGCCGCCCCAGTTCCCCGATCCGCATCTGATCCCCCGCTTGACCTTCACACCGGTATGAACGTTGACGATGTTGCCATGAACAACACCACCGACACACGTGTGACCGTCATCGGCCTCGGACTCATGGGCCAGGCCCTCTCCCGCGCCTTCCTCAAGGCCGGGCACCCCACGACCGTATGGAACCGCACGGCCGCCAAGGCCGACCGGCTGGTGGCCGAAGGAGCGCTACTGGCACCGACGTTCGGCGACGCGCTCAAGGCGAGCCCCCTGACGATCGTCTGCGTCACCGACTACCCCGCCCTGCGCGAACTGCTCGCCACGACCGACGCCGACCTGGCCGGCACGACCTTGGTCAACCTGACGTCGGGCGACTCGGCCCAGGCGCGGGAGACCGCCCGCTGGGCCGAGGAGCGCGGCGCCCGCTACCTGGACGGCGCCATCATGGCCGTCCCCCCGGTGATCGGCACCGCCGACGCGGTGATCCTGCACAGCGGGCCCGAGTCGGACTTCGAGGCGCACAAGCCCGTGCTGGAAGCGCTCGGCACCGTCTCCTACCTCGGGGCGGACCACGGGCTCGCGTCCCTGTACGACGTGGCGGGCCTCGCCATGATGTGGAGCGTCCTGAACGCCTGGCTCCAGGGCACGGCCATGCTCAGAACGGCAGGTGTCGACGCCGCGACGTACGCGCCGTTCGCGCGGCAGATCGCGGCGGGCGTCGCCGAGTGGCTGCCCGGGTACGCCGAGCAGATCGACAACGGCTCCTTCCCGGCCGAGGTGTCGGCCCTGGAGACCGACGCGCGGGCGATGGATCACCTGATCGAGGAGAGCGAGGCGCTCGGCGTCAACGCCGAGCTGCCGAAGCTGATCAAGGCGATGGCCGCTCGGTCGATCGCCGCCGGGCACGGCGCGGAGCAGTACCCCGTGCTGATCGAGGAGTTCAGCAAGCCCCACGAGGGCTGACCTGGGGCGGAACCTTTCGGGTCGGCGGTGGGACCACCGCAACCGGGCAGGCCGAGTGCAGGAGCACCGCGTGCGTGACCGAGCCGAGCACGCGTGCGGGCGCCGGTCCGCGCCGGTGGCGGCCGACCACGACCAGTTCGGCGGCGTGCGAGGCGTCGACGAGGTGACCGGCGGCGTCACCGGAGGCGATGACCACGTCCACCGGCACATCGGGGTGGCGCTCCCGGTACGGGGCGAGCTGGGCGGCGGCCAGCTCGCCGTACGCCTTCTCCGTCTCCTGGTCCGCGACGGCGTTCAGCACGAAGTCGCCGACCGGGGTGAGGCTCAGCACGGACCACGCGTACGCGGCGATCACCTGGAGCCGCGCGCCGCGCCGGCCGGCCTCCGCGAACGCGAACGCGAGGGCGTTCTCGTCGGGCGCGGGGACCGCGAGGCCGAGGACCACCCGGGGCCGGGCGGCCGGCACCGCCTCCTCTGCCTCGCCGTGGGGGCGCGGCACGACCACGACCGGGCAGGGCGCCTCCCGCGCGCACGTCAGGCCGTTCGAACCGAGCAGCAGACCGGCGAAGCCGCCTCTGCCGCGCGAGCCGAGCACCAGGAGGCGGACCCGGGCACCGAGCCCCGGCAGCTCGCGTCCGGGCCTGCCGTCCACGGAGACGAACTCCAGGGGCGGCAGGCCCGCGCGCCCGTCGAGGGTGGCGCGGACCCGGTCGAGCACCGGGTCACTGTCGGCGCGCTCCCGCACCGGGGCGGCCGGGCCGTCGACGAGCGGTATGTCGTACGTACGCACATGCGCGACCCGCAGCGGCGCGTCCCGCAGGCGGGCGGCGGTCAGCGCCCACTCCAGGGCGCGCCCGCTGCCGGGCGAACCGTCGACGGCCGCGACCACGGGCCCGGTGCCGCCGCCGGGCCGTTCACCACTCACCGGTTCGCTGCTCATGGCTTCAGCCTCGTCCGGCGCGGCCCGTGCGGCGAGAGTCGAAGGTCACGTGGTCGGCAGGGCCGAAAGTCCGCCGGACAGACCCGGGCGCTATGTCAGGTCGAACTCGCCCTCGCGCGCGCCGTGGACGAAGGCCCCCCACTCCGCGGGGGTGAAGATCAGGGAGGGGCTCTCCGGCCTGCGGCCGTTGCGCATCGCGACGAATCCCTCGACGAAGGCGATCTCCACGTCCCCGCGCCCTTCGCTGCTCGATCGCCAGTCGGCGGTGCTGAGGTCGAGCTCCGGCTTGTCCCAGCCCGCGAGCGGATGCTGCTGAGTGGTGCTGTCGGCCACGTCCGTGCTCCTCCCGATGCGTCGTCCGGCGTCAGCCTAGCTTTCGCTCAGGGCACCGGACAGGCCGCAGGGTCGGGGCGAGGTCCGTCCGGCGTGCCGGGTGGGCGTCAGGTGGTGGGCGGTTCGGCCCCGACGAGCCACATGGAGAAGAACTGCGCGCCGCCTCCGTAGGCGTGTCCAAGTGCCCTGCGCGCCCCCTCCACTTGGTGTGCGCCCGCCTGTCCCCGCACCTGAAGTGCCGCCTCCGCGAAGCGGATCATGCCGGAGGCGCCGATGGGGTTGGTCGACAGGACGCCGCCTGACATGTTGACGGGGAGGTCGCCTTCCAGCTCCGTCACGCCGGACTCGGTGAGCTTCCAGCCCTCGCCCTCCGCCGCGAAGCCGAGGTTCTCCAGCCACATCGGCTCGTACCAGGAGAAGGGCACGTATATCTCGGCGGCGTCGATCTCCCTGCGCGGGTCGGTGATGCCCGCCTGCCGGTAGACGGCGGCCGCGCAGTCCTTGCCCGCCTGCGGGGAGACGAAGTCCTTGCCCGCGAAGAGCGTGGGCTCGCTGCGCATCGCGCCGCCGTGCATCCAGGCGGGCGGCCGGGGCGAACGGGCCGCGCCCGCACGGTCGGTGAGGATCATCGCGCAGGCGCCGTCGGAGGAGGGACAGGTCTCCGAGTAGCGGATCGGGTCCCAGAGCATGGGCGAGGCCTGGACCTTCTCCAGGGTGATGTCCGCTTCGTGGAGGTGCGCGAAGGGGTTCTTCAGGGCGTTGCGGCGGTCTTTGTACGCGACGAGGGAGCCGACCGTGTCGGGGGCGCCGCTGCGCCGCATGTACGCGCGCACGTGCGGGGCGAAGAAGCCGCCCGCCCCGGCGAGCAGCGGCTGTTGGAAGGGGATGGGCAGCGACAGGCCCCACATCGCGTTGGATTCCGACTGTTTTTCGAAGGCGAGGGTCAGGACCGTGCCGTGGACGCGGCCCGCGACGAGGTTGGCGGCGACGAGCGCCGTGGAGCCGCCGACGGAACCGGCGGTGTGCACGCGGAGCATGGGTTTGCCGACGGCGCCGAGTGCGTCGGCGAGGTACAGCTCGGGCATCATGACGCCCTCGAAGAAGTCGGGGGCCTTGCCGATGACGACGGCGTCGATGTCGGCCCACGTCAACTCGGCGTCCGCCAGAGCGCGTTGGGCGGCCTCGCGGACGAGGCCCGCGATCGACACGTCACGCCGGGCGGCCACGTGCTTGGTCTGCCCGATGCCGACGACGGCCACGGGCTCCTTGCCCACCGAGTCGCCCAGCGAATTGCTCACCGACTCGCCCGTCGAAGTGCTCACCGCGCTGCTCATCGGGTGTCTCCTTCCAGGAGGGTGACCAGGTTCTGCTGGAGGCAGGGCCCCGAGGTGGCATGTGCGACGGCGCGGTGTGACGCGCCCCGGTGGATGCGGGCGGCGGCCTCACCGATCCGGATGAGGCCGGCGGCCATCATGGGGTTGGCGGCGAGCGCGCCCCCCGAGGGGTTGACGGTGACGTCGTCGCCGAGCCGCAGGGCCTTGCGCAGGACGACCTCCTGGGAGGTGAAGGGCGCGTGCAGCTCTGCTGTGTCAAAGGGCCGTTCGAAGACTCCGGCGCGTTCGGCCGCCAGGCGCGTGGACGGCGAGTCGGTGAGGTCGCGCACACCGAGGCCGTGCGCCTCGATGCGGTGGTCGATGCCCCGGATCCACGCGGGCCGCTCGCACAGGTCGCGAGCCCGCTCCCCCGCCGCGAGGATCACGGCGGCGGCCCCGTCACCGACCGGCGCGCAGTCGCCGGCGTGCAAAGGGCGTACGACGTAATCGCCCTGGGCGACCGAACCGCTCAGCTGTGCATGGGAGTTGGCGGCGGCATCGGCCCGGCTGCGGCGCGCCACCCCCGCGAGCGCGGGCTCGTCGGTCTCGCCCGCGTCGATGAGCGCCTGCGCCTGGAGCGCGGCGAGCGCCACGGAGTCGGGCCACAGCGGGGCGAGGTAGTACGGGTCGAGCTGGCGGGTCAGGACGTCGCGTACGGAGCCGGGCGAGGACTTGCCGTAGGAGTAGACGAGCGCGGTGCCGGCCTCGCCGGTCTGCAGCGCGGTCCACGCCTCGTACAGCGCCCAGGCGCCGTCCATCTCGACGTGCGACTCGGAGATCGGCGGCCAGGCGCCGACGCCGTCGAGCGCCATCGTGAAGGAGAAGGCGCGGCCCGCGAGGTAGTCGCAGGAGCCGGAGCAGGTGAACCCGATGTCGCTGGTCCTCAGTCCGGTGGTGGCGAGCACTTCATGGAGCACCGGCATGAGCATCTCGACTTCGGACAGCTCGTCGGTGGAGCGCAGGTGGTCGCTCTGCCCGAAGGCGACGACGGCGACGTCGCGGGCGGGCCGCATCACGGACGGCTTGCGGGGCGCCATCTAGATCAGCTCCTTGTACGTGTCGTAGTCGGCGTCGGGCTCGCCGGTGGGCCGGTAGTGGTCGGGGTAGCGGCCGCCCTCGGTCCACACGGGTTCGACGCGCAGGCCCATCCGCACCTCGTCGTAGGGGATCCCGGCGATGCGGGCGTGCAGGGCGAGGTCGGCGCCGTCGAGGGCGATGTGCGCGTAGACGTAGGGGACTTCGATGTCGAGATTCTTCGCCTTGATGTTGACGATGCAGTACGTCGTGACGGTCCCGCGCGGCCCGACCTCGACCCGTTCGGCAGTGGCGACTCCACAGGTCGGGCAGGCGCCCCGGGGCGGGACGTACACCTTGCGGCAGGAGGGGCAGCGTTCGCCGACGGTCTTCCGCTCGGAGAGGGCGTTGATGTACGCGGTCTGGGCGCGGCCGGGCGAGTAGGTGTAGTCGAGCCGCGCGGGTGCGACGATCCCGGTGACGGGCTCCGCGAACTCCCCGCTGTGCGGGACGCTTTGGGGGCCGCGCTCCCCCTCGTACGACTCCTCGTACGGCTCCTCGCACGGCTCGAAGCAGGCGATGTCCGTGATGGCGCCGACGCGTTCGGCGGCCCAGCGGATGCGGACGCGCATGCCGGTGCGCACGGCGTCCGGGCCGGGGGCGTCGAGGGCGTGGAGCAGGCCGGTGTCGGCGCCGTCCAGCTGCACGAGGACCCAGGCGAAGGGGGTGGCGAGGGGCTGACCGCGGCGGGGCTCGTGGTTCCAGGCCCAGGTGGTGACGGTCCCGGTGGCGGCCACCTCGACGAGGTCACGTATCTCCTCGGCGGTGACGGGGTCGTACTCGACGGGCGGTACGAGGGTGCGCCCGTCCCGGGCCTTCACCCCGAGCACGGTCCGCTCGCGCAGCCCGCTGAGAAAGGCGCTCTGCACCGGCCCGAGGGACCGGGTGAACGGAAACTCGACGACAAGAGGAGCGCGGAGCACGCCGGAGGAGGGAGCGGATGCCATGGACAGACTCCATTTCACTCGGAACACGAGAAGCGCCGGTAGGGGCGCGAGGAACGGCCACCGGTAAGCCCCGCCAGGGTCGCGGGGAACGGCCGACGACAAGCCCCGTCAGGGGCGCGAGGAACTGCGCGACCAGCCACAACCCACCCGCAGCCAAAGACAACCGGGCAAGCCCCATCAGGGGCGCGGGGAACGGCGCGACCAGCCACAACAAACCCGCACCGAACAAAAGACCTACGCCCGCCGAAACACCGGCACCCGCTTCTCCGCAAAGGCTCTGGAGCCCTCCCCCGCATCGGCGGTGTCAAAGACAGGCCACCCCCTCTCCAGCTCCGCCACCAGCCCCTCCCCCTCACTCATCTCAGCGGTCTCGTAGACGGACGCCTTGACCGCCTCCACGGCAAGCGGCCCGCACCCATTGATCTGCTCGGCGATCACCAGCGCCTTCTCCAGCGCCGAGCCATCCGGCACGACATGCCCGACAAGGCCGATCGCCGCCGCCTCGGCCGCCGAGTAGGGCCGCCCGGTGAGCAGCATCTCCAGGGCGTGCGTACGAGGGATCTGGCGAGGGAGCCGTACGGTCGAGCCCCCGATGGGGAAGAGCCCGCGCCGGACCTCGAAGAGCCCGAAGGTCGCCGACTCCCCCGCCACGCGAATATCCGTGCCCTGCAAGATCTCCGTGCCGCCTGCCACGCAGTACCCCTCGACGGCGGCGATGACCGGTTTGCGGGGCCGGTGGTGGCGCAGCATCGCCTTCCAATGGAGATCGGGGTCGGTCTTCATCCGGTCCCGGTACCGCTCGCCCTCCATGCCCTTGCCGGCGAGGGCCTTGAGGTCCATGCCCGCGCAGAACGCGCCGCCCGCGCCGGTCAGCACGATCGAGCGGACCGCGTCGTCCTCGTCGGCGGCCACCCACCCGTCGTAGAGGCCCACGAGCATCGGCAGCGAGAGGGCGTTCTTCGCTTCGGGCCTGTTCAGCGTGAGGATCAGTGTGGCGCCTTCGCGCCGCACGGAGAGGTGTTCCGTCCCACCCATATGCCGTGCTCCCTCCATCGACGGCCACCGAACGGCCGGCCTGTCGCCTCCGGACCTGGAACAGGTTGCAGTAGCCGGGGAGTCAGTTCAATAGTTTTCTGACAGGCAGTCAGTTTTGTTGCACGGGGCCCCTTCCCAGTTGTGGGTGCCTCTGCTCTGATGACCGCCAAGCCGGACGTCGGACGAGACGTCGCAGGGGGCGCCGGGGTCAGGAGGAGCACGGTGGAGTACAACCTTGCCGACCTGTTCGAGTCGGTCGTCGACGTGGTTCCCGGCCGCGAGGCGCTCGTCTACATCGACCACCCCGGCACGGGCGCCGAGCGTCGGCTGACCTACGCCGAGCTGGACGCGGCGGCCAACCGCATCGCGCACCACCTGATCGACAGCGGCCTGAAACCCGGCGAGCATCTGGGCCTGCATCTGTACAACGGCGTCGAGTACCTCCAGACCGTCCTGGCCTGCCTCAAGGCACGGCTCGTACCGGTCAACGTCAACTACCGTTACTTGGAAGAGGAGTTGGTCTACCTCTACCGCGACGCGGATCTCGCGGCGCTCGTCTTCGACGCCGAGTTCACCGGGCGGGTCGCGGCGGCGCTGCCGCGCACGGAGAAGCTGCGGCACCTGATACGAGTGGGCGAGCCGCCGGCTTCCCTCGACGCCACCGGTGCCGCCGACGCGGCCGACACCCTCGACGCCGTGGCGTTCACCGACGCGGAGGCCGCGGGCTCACCGGACCGAGGCTTCGGGCCGCGCTCGCCGGACGATCTGTTCATCATCTACACGGGCGGCACGACCGGTATGCCCAAGGGCGTCATGTGGCGCCAGGAGGACCTGTTCTTCGCGGGGCTCTTCGGGGGCGAACCGGCGGGCGAGCCGGTGAAGCGGCCCGAGGAGCTGGCCGAGCGGGTCGCGGCCGGCGGGCCCGGCCTCACCTTCTTCCCCGCTCCCCCACTGATGCACGGCACGTCGACGCTGACGTCGTTCATCGCCTTCCACTACGGCCAGCGAGTGGCCCTGCACCGCAAGTACGTGCCCGAAGAGGTGCTGCGAACCATCGAGCGGGAGAAGGTGTCGAGCGTGTCCCTGGTGGGCGACGCGATGCTCAGGCCGCTCATCGACGCCCTGCGCGGCCCGCTCAGGGGCATCGACCTGTCGTCGCTGTTCAGCGTCTCCTCGTCCGGGGCGATCATGTCGGAGACGGTGCGGGCCCAGTTCCAGGAGCTGGTGCCGCACGTGCTGCTCCTGAACAACTTCGGCTCCTCCGAGTCCGGTTCCAACGGCAAGGCCACGGACGACTCGGGGCCCCGCAAGGGCTTCCGGCTGGAGGTCAACGAGCGTACGCGCGTGGTGGATCCGGCCACCCACGAGCCGGTCGCGGTGGGTGAGCCGGGCCGCCTCGCCCAGCGCGGGCATGTCCCGCTCGGCTACTACAACGACCCGGTGAAAACCGCCGAGACCTTCTTCCAGAAGGACGACGAGCGCTGGGTGCTGCTCGGCGACATGGCGACGGTCGACGAGGACGGCATCGTCACCGTCCTCGGCCGTGGCTCGCAGTGCATCAACACCGGTGGCGAGAAGGTGTACCCGGAGGAGGTCGAGCAGGCCCTGAAGTCACATCCGGACGTGTACGACGCGCTGGTCGCCGGAGTGCCCGACGAGCGCTGGGGCTCCAGGGTCGCCGCCGTCGTCCAACTGCGCTCCGGTGCGCCCGCGTTGGACCTGGAGGCAGTCCAGAGTCACTGCCGCGCGCTGCTCGCCGGGTACAAGATTCCGCGGACGGTGGTCTTCACGGACCACATCCAGCGCTCACCGAGCGGCAAGGCGGACTACCGCTGGGCGAAGGCGGTGGCGGCGGGAGCGTAGCCGCCGCATCAAGGCGGAGCACAGCCACCGTATCCATGCACACGGATGGCTTGCGCTCAGGCCACCCAGTGCGGCCGCCGGGCGGCGGCGACCGGCCGAAGCCCTCCGGCGTACGCGGCGGCCAACCGGCACACAGCCTCGCGCAGGGTGTCCCCGGGCAGGGTGTACGGGATGCGGAGCCGCTGTTCGAAGACGCCCGGATCGGTGGCGAAGCAGGCGCCGCTCTCGATCCGCACCCCGTGCTCCAGCGCCCGCTCGGCCAGCGCGGAGGCGATCGGCTCCCCGAGGTCCACCCACAACGACAGGCCGCCGGGCGGCAGTTGCCAGCTCCAGCGCGGCAGGTGCTCGGTGAGGGCGGCGGCCAGCGCGGCACGGCGGCCGCCCAGCTGCTCCAGGCGGTTCGCCAGCAGCTCGTCGGCGCGGTCGAGCAGGTCGAGGGCGAGCAGCTGGTCGAGGACCGAGCCGCCCATGTCCGTGGCGACGCGCTGCCCCGCCAGTTCGGTGACGAGCCGCGCGGGCGCGCGCAGCCAGCCGACGCGCAGGCCCGCCCAGTGCGTCTTGCTCATGGAGCCGATGGTGATGACCTGGCCCGTCGCGCCGGGGCCCGCGTGGGAGGCGAAGGGCGCGGGGGCCGGGACGTCGAGGGCGAGTCCGGCAAGGGTCTCGTCGGCGACGAGCCAGGCACCGGAGCGCTGAGCGGCGCGCAGGACGCGTCCCCGTTCCTCTTCGGGCATGAGGCAGCCGGTCGGGTTGTGGAAGTCGGGGACGAGGTAGGCGAGTTGGGGAACGGCCTGACGGAAGGCCGACTCGATGATCTCGGTGTCCCAGCCGGTGTCGGTCACCGGGACCGGCACCGTGCGCAGGCGGGCGCGCCGCATCGCCTCCAGGGCGTTGGGGTACGAGGGGTTCTCGGTCAGGACGCGGTCGCCGGGGCGGCAGAGCAGTCCGAGGACGAGGGTGAGGGCGTGCTGGGCGCCGGCGGTGACGAGGATCTGTTCCGGCAGGGTGGGCAGGCCGCGCCGGGTGAAGCGCTCGGCGACGGCGGCGCGCAGCTCCGGCAGCCCGTAGGGGTGGTAGCCGGGGGTGTCCGCGTGGTCCGCGAGGTGCGGGGCCACCCGGGTCAGGGCGGCGGCGAGCGTGTCGCGCGGCAGGGCCGGTGCGGCTCGCGCCAGGTCGATGGCGCTGTCCTCGGGCGCCGCGAGGAGGCGCCGGACGCCGCTGGTGGCACGCCCCTCGGGCAGGGCCGTCCAGGTGCCTGCGCCCTGGCGGCTGTGCGCGTAACCGCCCTCGCGCAGGAGGTCGTAGACGGCCGTGACGGTGGTCCTGCTGGTGTTGAGCGCGCCCGCAAGGTCCCGCTCGGCGGGGAGTCTGACGTGCAGGGCGATACGGCCGTCCAGGATGAGTTCGCTGATCGCCTGGGCGAGGTGGCGGTAGGCGGGGCGCCTGCCGGCCGAGTCGGGCAGCAGGGCGGCGAGTTGCCGGCTGCCCAGCGCGTCAACCACACCATTCTCCTTGGATTGGCCGTACTTCCCGGGCCAATCACACCACACAGTGGACGCCAATGGCCCCGACGGGCGGCTCCCCCGCACCACTCCCCGGAGGCGACACAGCATGCGGCAGGACATCACGTACGTACCCCTGGGTGAGCGCCCGCTGAGGCGTCTCCCGCAACTCCTCCTCGGTCTCGCCCTGTACGGCTTCAGCCTCGCGGTCCTGGTCCGGGCGGCCCTGGGCGCCACCCCCTGGAGCGTCCTCTGCGAGGGCCTGGAGCGGCACATCGCGCTGAGCTTCGGCACGATCAGCGCGCTCGTGGGCGTGCTCGTGCTGCTGGCGTGGATTCCGCTCAAGCAGCGGCCCACGCTGGGCACCTTCGCCAACATCGCCGTCCTGGCCGTCTCGTCCGACCTGGGCCTCGCGCTCGTCCCCGCGCACCTCGGCCTGCCCGCACGGGCCGGGCTGCTCCTCGGCGGGGTGCTCCTGAACGGTCTCGCCGTCGCCGTCTACGTCGGCGCGCGCTTCGGCCCCGGGCCCCGGGACGGTCTCATGACCGGCCTCTCCGCCGTGACGGGCCGTTCCCTGCGACGGATCCGCACCCTCATCGAGGTCGCCGTACTCGGCGCGGGCTGGCTGCTCGGCGGGACGGTCGGCATCGGCACCGTCCTCTACGCGCTCGCGGTCGGCCCGGTCACCCAGTTCTTCCTCCCCCGGTTCGCGTACGTACGGATCTCACCCCGCACAGACGGACCACAGCGCCCGCCCCAGCTCAGTCCTGCGCGAGGAACCCGGCGACCCGCCGCGTGAACCACTCCGGATCGTCCAGCCACGGGAAGTGCCCGCCGCCGGGCTGTACTTGGCACACGCCGCCCGGGAAGAGAGCGGCCAGCTCCTCGGCGCGGGCGGGGCTCGGTCCACCGTCGTAGGCGCCCGCCAGCACGAGCACCGGCGCGGTCATGGCCGTGAGGGCGGCACGGGTCGCGGGCGGGTCGAAGACGGCCTCGCCGTAGTACGCCTCGGAGGCCGCCAGGTTCTTCTGCGCCGTGCTCTGCGCCCGGTGCGTCTGCGCCTCCGCGTCCCAGCGTCCGTACAAGAGCGGCCCGATGGCGCCCCAGCCCGAGGTGGGCGTACGCCCCTGCGCGATCTCCCGCAGCGCCAGCTCGGCCGCCGGGTACCAGGACTCGCCCTTGCGCAGCGCGGCGGCCTCACGACGGTCCTCGTCGGTCACGACGCCGCCGACGGCCAGCGTGGCCGGGGCGACGAGGGTCAGGGTGCGGATCCTCTTGGGGCGGCGGGCCGCGTACAGCGTGGCGAGGTCGCCGCCGGCGGAGTGCCCGAGCACGTCGACCTGGTCGAGCCCGAGGTGCTCGCGCAGCGCCTCCACGTCGTCGGTCTGGCGGTCGCAGCGGTACGTCGAGGTGTCCTGCGGCGCCGCCGAGTCACCCGTGCCCCGCAGGTCGAGCAGGATGAGGCGGCGGTGAGCGGTGAGGCCGCCGAGCTCACCCAGATAGACAGAGGCCCGCATGGGACCGCCCGGTACGCACAGCAGCGGCTCTCCGTCCCCCTTCTCGTGGTAGGCCAGCTGGGTCCCGTCGTACGCGCTGAATACCGGCATGCCGGAGATCATCACATCCCCGCATGGCCCGGGCAACGCCGTTCCGCCCCCCGGCCCACCAGCTCGAAGCGCCGTGCGAGATCTCTTGACGCTTACCCCGGGGACTGGATTACTGACCTCGACGGAAGATCGTCGACCGAATGATCGGTCGCCCGTTCGGGACGGGAGAACCACTTATGACGCGTATGCCGCCAGAGCTGGACGCGGCGGAGCGGCTCGGCCCCCGCGAGTTGGGGGCGCTGCAGCTGGAGCGCCTTCAGGACACCCTGTTGCACGCGTATGAGAACGTCCCGTTCTACCGGGCCGCGTTCGACAAGGCGGGGCTGCGACCCGACGACTGCCGGTCGCTCGCCGATCTGGCGCTGTTCCCCTTCACCACCAAGGACGATCTGCGGGCCAACTACCCGTTCGGGATGTTCGCGGTGGAGCAGTCCGAGGTGCGCCGGCTGCACGCGTCCAGCGGCACGACCGGGCTGCCGACCGTCGTCGGGTACACCGAGCGCGACCTGTCCATGTGGGCGGATGTCGTGGCGCGCTCGATCCGCGCGGCGGGCGGCCGGCCGGGGGACAAGGTGCATGTGGCCTATGGGTACGGCCTGTTCACCGGCGGCCTCGGCGCGCACTACGGGGCCGAACGGCTCGGCTGCACGGTGATCCCCGCGTCCGGCGGGATGACGGCCCGCCAGGTGCGGCTGATCCTCGACTTCCGGCCCGAGATCATCATGGTGACGCCGTCGTACATGCTCACACTCCTGGACGAGTTCGAGCGGCAGGGCGTCGATCCCCGTACGACGTCCCTGCGGGTCGGCATCTTCGGCGCGGAGCCGTGGACAGAGGAGATGCGGCGCGAGATCGAGGAGCGCTTCGCGATCGACGCGGTCGACATATACGGGCTCTCGGAGGTGATCGGCCCGGGCGTCGCCCAGGAGTGCCTGGAGACCAAGGACGGGCTGCACATCTGGGAGGACCACTTCTATCCCGAGGTCGTCGACCCGGTCACGGGCGAGGTGCTGCCGGACGGGGAGCGCGGCGAGCTGGTGTTCACCTCGCTCACCAAGGAGGCCATGCCCGTGGTCCGCTACCGGACGCGGGACCTGACGCGCCTGCTCCCCGGCACGGCGCGGGTCTTCCGGCGGATGGAGAAGGTGACCGGCCGCAGCGACGACATGGTAATCCTGCGCGGGGTCAATCTCTTCCCCACGCAGATCGAGGAGATCGTGCTGCGCACGGCCGGTGTCGCCCCGCACTTCCAGCTGCGCCTGACCCGCGAGGGCCGCATGGACGCCCTGACCGTGCGGGCCGAGGCCCGCGCGGACACGACCCCGGAGCGGCGTGCGGCGGCGGCCCGGGAGATCGCGGCGGCGGTGAAGGACGGCATCGGCGTCTCGGTCGGCGTCGACATCGTCGATCCGGAGACGCTGGAGCGTTCGGTGGGCAAGTTCAAACGGATCGTGGATCTGCGGGAGAGGGAGTAGGGCGGCTCAGAGGCGCCGAAGCGGTCCCGCAGCGGCGGCTCAGGAGGCACCGAAGCGGTCCCGCAGCTCCCGCTTGAGGATCTTTCCGCTGGCGTTGCGCGGCAGCTCGTCCACGAACAGGACCCGCTTGGGCGCCTTGAAGTGGGCGAGCTTCTCGCGCGCGTGGGCGATGAGTTCGGCCTCGGAGAGTTCCGTGTCCTTGCGTACGACGACGGCGGTGACCGCCTCGATCCAGCGCTCGTCCGGCAGCCCGATCACGGCGGCCTCCGCGACACCCGCGTGCGTGTACAGCGCGTCCTCGACCTGACGTGAGGCGACGAGGACCCCACCGGAGTTGATGACGTCCTTCACCCGGTCCACGACGGTGAAATAGCCCTCCGCGTCCCGCACGGCAAGGTCACCCGAGTGGAACCAGCCGTCGCGGAACGCCTCCGCGCTCTCCTGCGGCTTGTCCCAGTAACCGTCGCACAACTGCGGTGAGCGGTAGACGACTTCACCCTGGGTGCCGTCCGGCACCTCGCGCCCGTGTTCGTCGACGACGCGCGCCTCGACGAACAGGACGGGCCGCCCGCAGGAGTCCATGCGCCCCTCGTGCTCATCCGGCCCGAGGACCGTGGCGAGCGGGCCGATCTCGCTCTGCCCGAAGCAGTTGTAGAAGCCGAGCCCGGGCAGCCTGGACCGCAGGCGTTCCAGGACCGGCACCGGCATGATCGACGCGCCGTAGTAGGCCTTGCGCAGCGCGCCGAGGTCGCGGGTGGCGAAGCCGGGATGGTTCGACAGGCCGATCCACACGGTCGGCGGCGCGAAGAGGCTGTCCGCGCGCCCGGCCTCGACGAGGTCGAAGATCCGCTCGGCGTCCGGCCCGTCCAGGAGGGTGTTCTCGGCGCCGACCGCGAGGTAGGGCATGAGGAAGACGTGCATCTGCGCCGAGTGGTAGAGCGGCAGGGAGTGGACGGGCTTGTCGCTCTCCTTGAGGTCCAGGGCGGTGATCGCGCTCGCGTACTCGTGGACGAGGGCCCGGTGCGACATCATCGCGCCCTTGGGCTGGGCGGTCGTGCCCGAGGTGTAGAGCAGTTGCGCCAGGTCGTCGCCGCCGGGGCCTTCTCCTTCGTATGCGGATCCGGCCGTGGATCCGTTCGCGGATTCGTACGCGGATTCGTACGCGGATTCGTACGCGGATGAGGCCGCGAGCCGCGCGAGCAGCGAGTCGTCCGTGTCACGCAGGGGCAGGGTCGCCACATCGGGCGGCAGGTGCCCCGCGAGGTCCGGGTCGGCGAGGACGAGCGAGCTGCCGGACTGGCGGACGATGTACGCGAGGTCGTCGCCGGTGAGGTTCTGGTTGACCGGGACATGGACCAGGCCCGCCCGCGCGCAGGCAAGGAAGCCGATCAGATAGGCGTCGGAGTTGTGGGCGTACGCGCCGACCCGCTCGCCCGGGGCGAGGCCGTGGTCGCGCAGCACGCGGGCGGCGCGCGAGACGGCGTCGTCCAGCTCCGCGTACGTCCAGGACCGCTCGCCGTAGTGGAGTGCCGTGCGGCGCGGTGCGCGGCGCGCGCTGCGGCTGAGGACTGCGTCGACCGTGCTCTCCCGTACACCCGTCATGGCGTGATCCTGTGTCCCTGGCGGCACCTCGGTCAAGGGACCATACAGATGACATACCGGTTGGTACGCTCAACCGCCCCTTCCGTCAACGCTGTTGGGAGGCACCCTTGCGCACCCGTGCCCGTACCCGTACTAAGACCCGAGGCCGTACCCGTACGAGACGACTGGCCGCCGCCGGCATCACCCTGCTGACCGCCGTGGCCCTGCTGCCGGCCGGCGCCGTGGCCGCGCCGCGCGACGCCCACCCCTCGGGCGGCGGCCTGCACGCCACCATCCGCTACACGCAGTACGGCATCCCGCACATCCTCGCCAAGGACTACGCGAACCTCGGCTTCGGCACGGGATGGGCGCAGGCCGCCGACCAGGTCTGCACGCTCGCCGACGGCTATGTGACCGTACGCGGCGAGCGCTCCCGGCACTTCGGGCCCGAGGCCTCCCCCGGCGCCGCCCTGTCGTCGGCGTCCACGAACCTCAGCAGCGACCTGTACTTCCGGGGGGTCCGCAAGGCGGGGACGGTGGAGAAGCTTCTGAAGCAACCCGCCCCCGCGGGGCCCGGCCGTCGGACGAAGGAGCTGATGCGCGGCTTCGCCGCGGGCTACAACGCCTGGCTGAAGCAGAACCGCGTCACCGATCCCGCCTGCGCGAAGGCCGACTGGGTCCGCCCGATCACCGCCCTGGACGTGGCCCGCCACGGCTTCGCCGTGCAGGTGCTCGGCGGCCAGGGGCGCGGCATCGACGGCATCACGGGCGCGCGGCCGCCGGGCGCCGCGAACGAGGACCGCGCCACGGCCGAGGAGCCCGCCGCCGACCCGCGCCGCACGGCGAAGGCCGCCCGGGAGCTGTTCTCGGCGCAGAACGCCGACATGGGTTCCAACGCCGTCGCGTTCCACGGCAGGACCACGGCGAACGGCAAGGGCCTGCTGCTCGGCAACCCGCACTACCCCTGGCAGGGCGGGCGCCGCTTCTGGCAGTCGCAGCAGACCATCCCGGGCGAACTGAACGTGTCCGGCGCCTCGCTGCTCGGCACCGGCGTGGTCAACATCGGCTTCAACGGGGACGTGGCGTGGAGCCACACCGTCGCCACCGGCGTCCCCTTGAACCTGCACCAGCTCACCCTGGACCCGGCCGACCCAACCACGTACCTCGTGGACGGCAAGCCGCACAAGATGACCAAGCGGACCGTCACCGTGCCCGTGAAGGGCGGCGGCGCGCCGGTCACCCGCACCCAGTGGTGGACCCGCTACGGCCCCGTCGTCTCCGGTTTCGGCCCTCAGCTGCCGCTGCCCTGGACCTCGACCACGGCGTACGCGCTGAACGACCCGAACGCCTCGAACCTGCGCGGCAGCGACACCAACCTCGGCTTCGGCAAGGCCCGTTCCACCGCCGGGATCCTCAAGGCGCTGCGGGAGACGCAGGGGCTGCCCTGGGTGAACACCGTCGCGGCGGACCGGCGCGGCCACTCGCTGCTCACGCAGTCGCAGGTGCTGCCGCGCATCACCGACGAGCTGGCGCGGCGCTGCAGCACCGATCTCGGCAAGGTCACCTACCCGGCGGCGGGCGTCGCCGTGCTCGACGGATCGCGGGGCGCGTGCGCGCTCGGCTCCGACAAGGACGCGGTGCAGCCCGGGATCTTCGGGCCTTCGCGGATGCCGACGCTGAAGAACGCCCCGTACGTGGCGAACTCCAACGACAGCGCCTGGCTGTCCAACGCGGACCGGCCGATCACCGGTTACGAACGGGTCTTCGGCACGATCGGCACGCAGCGTTCCCTGCGTACGCGCGGTGGCATCGAGGACGTGGCGGCGATGGCGGAGAAGGGGCGTCTGACCGTCGCCGACCTGCAGCGCCAGCAGTTCGCGAACCGGGTGCCGGCGGCGGATCTCGCGGCGGACGACGCGGCGAAGGCCTGCGCGGCGCTTCCCGGTGGCATGGCAACGGGGAGTGACGGCAAGACCGTTGACGTTTCCAAGGCCTGCGAGGCGCTGGCGGGCTGGGACCACAGGATGGACACCGGCAGGCGCGGCGCGCTGCTCTTCGACCGGTTCTGGCGCAGGCTGACGGCGACCGTGCCGAGGGAGCAGCTGTGGAAGGTGCCGTTCTCCGCGGCCGATCCGGTCCGCACCCCGAACACCCTCGACACCTCGGCACCCGCCTTGCCGAAGGCGCTGGCGGACGCGGTGGCCGAGCTGGACGCGGCGGGGATCGCGCTGGACGCGCCGCTGGGCGAGAACCAGTACGTGGTGCGCGACGGCAAGCGTCTGCCGGTGCACGGCGGCACGGAGTCCCTCGGCGTCTGGAACAAGATCGAGGCGACCTGGGACCCCAAGGCGGGCTACACCGAGGTCGCGCACGGGTCGAGTCACATCCAGGCGGTCGGCTGGGGCGAGGGCCGCTGCCCCAAGGCCCGTACGCTGCTGACGTACTCCCAGTCGTCCGAGCCCGGCTCGCCGCACTTCAGCGACCAGACGCGGCTGTACGCGAAGGAGCGCTGGGTGACGTCGCGCTTCTGCGAGAAGGACATCCTCGGTGATCCCGCGCTGAAGGTGGTGCGGGTGCGCGAGCGCCGTTGAGTTCTCGGCGGGCCGGGGCGCTCAGCTGGCCCGGCCCGCCGCTCGCCGCCCTCACACGGCGCGCTCGCGGCCCTCCCAGTACGGCTCGCGCAGCCGGCGCTTGTACAGCTTGCCGTTCGGGTCGCGGGGCATCGCCTCGATGAAGTCGACGCTCTTGGGCCGCTTGTACCCGGCGAGCCGCTGCTCGCAGTGGGCGAGGATGTCGGCGGCGAGCGCGTCGTCGGCGGTCGTGCCCTCGGTGACCTCGACGACGGCTTTGACCTCCTCTCCCCAGTCGTCGTGTGGGATCCCGAAGGCGGCGGCGTCGGCGACCGCGGGGTGGGTGAGCAGCGCCGACTCGATCTCGGCGGGGTAGATGTTCACGCCACCCGAGATGATCATGTCGATCTTGCGGTCGCGCAGGAAGAGGTAGCCGTCCTCGTCGAGGAGGCCGAGGTCGCCGACGGTGAAGAAGTCGCCGATGCGGTTCTTCCTCGTCTTCGACTCGTCCTTGTGGTACGAGAATCCGCCGGTGGTCATCTTCATGTAGACGGTGCCGAGTTCGCCGGGCGGCAGGCGGTTGCCGTCGTCGCCGAAGACGGCCAGCTCGCTGATGGGCCAGGCCTTTCCGACCGTTCCCGGCTTCTTCAGCCAGTCCTGCGCGGTGGCGAAGGCGCCGCCGCCCTCGCTGGCCGCGTAGTACTCCTCGACGCACTCGCCCCACCACTCGATCATCGCCCGCTTCACATGGTCGGGGCAGGGCGCGGCGCCATGGATGGCGTGCCGCATCGAGGACACGTCGTACGCGGCCTTCGTCGCCTCGGGCAGCGCGAGCAGGCGGTGGAACTGGGTCGGCACCATGTGGGTGTGCGTGCAGCGGTGCGCGTCGATGAGGCGGAGCATCTCCTCGGGAGCCCACTTGTCCATGACGACAAGCGGGTGGCCGATGTGCAGGGCGGCGCCCGCAAATTGGAGGACGGCGGTGTGGTAGAGCGGTGAGCAGACGAGGTGGACGTTGCCGTCGAAGGGCTTGATGCCGAAGATGCCGAGGAAGCCGCCGAGGTAGGACTCCTCGGGGAGTTTCCCGGACAGCGGGCGGCGGATGCCGCGGGGGCGGCCGGTGGTGCCGGAGGTGTAGTTCATGACCCAGCCGAGCGTGCGGTCCTCGGGCACCGACTCCGGTCGGCCGTCCAGGAGTTGGCGGTAGGGGCGGAAGCCCGGCACCTCTCCGACGGCGTAGCGGTGGGTGGCCGGGAGGGCCGCCTCGTCGGCCGCCGCCACGGCCGCGTCGGCGAACCTCTCGTGTGCGATCAGCACCTTGGCCCCGGAGTCGGCGACGATCCAGGCGATCTCGGGGCCGACCAGGTGGTGGTTGACGGGGACGAGGTAGAGACCGGCCTGGGCGGCGGCCAGGTACGCGGTGAAGAACTCCACGCCGTTGGGCAGGACGACGGCGAAGGCGTCGCCGCGCTCGAGACCTGCGTCCCGCAACCCGTGCACCAACTGGTTGACCGCGCCGTGCAGTTGGCCCGCCGTCCACTGCTCGCCGCCGGGGGCGATGAGGACGGTGCGGCCGGGGTCGGCGACGGCCTGCGCCCAGAAGCCGTTCGGCGGGGTGCTGTTGGCAGGTGTGCTCACGACTGGCTTCCCCTTCCCGCGATGCGGTTGATCCGGTCGACGGCCCGCTCGAAGCCGCGTGTCAGATCGTCGAAGACCTCCTGGACGGAGCGTTCGCTGTTCATCCGGCCGACGATCTGCCCCACCGGTGTGCCGAGCAGGTTCTGTACCTCGTACTTCTGGATGCGCGAGACGGCCTCGGCGACGAGGAGCCCCTGGAGCGGCATGGGCAGTGGCCCCGGGCCCTGCGGGTCGTCCCAGGCGTCGGTCCACTCCGTGCGGAGCTGGCGCGCGGGTTTGCCGGTCAGGGCCCGGGAGCGGACCGTGTCGCCGGAACCGGCGGCCAGGAGTTTTCGGGTGAGGGCGGGCGAGTGCAGGTCGGCCTCGGTGGTGGTGAGCCACAGGGAGCCGAGCCAGACACCCTGGGCGCCGAGCGCGAGCGCGGCCGCGATCTGCTCGCCGCTGCCGATGCCCCCGGCAGCGAGGACCGGCAGCGGAGCGACGGCCTCCACGGCCTCGGGGGTGAGCACCATGGAGGCGATCTCGCCGGTGTGCCCGCCCGCCTCGTACCCCTGGGCGACGACGATGTCGATGCCGGCGTCGGCGTGCTTGCGGGCGTGCCGGGCGCTGCCCGCGAGGGCGGCGACGAGGACGCCGCTGCCGTGTGCGCGATCGATGACGTCGGCCGGGGGTGAGCCGAGGGCGTTGGCGAGGAGGGCGATCGGGTAGTCGAAGGCGACGTCGAGCTGGTCGCGGGCGACCTGCTCCATCCAGCCGGTGATGCGCCAGCCGGACGCCTCGCCCTCGGGCAGCTCGGGCACGCCGTGCTTGGCGAGGGTGTCCTTGACGAACCGCCGGTGGCCCTCGGGGATCAGCGCCTCGACATCGGCCTCCGTGACGCCTTCGACCTTCTTCGCGGGCATCACGACATCGAGGCCGTACGGCATGCCGTCGACGTGCTCCTGCATCCAGTCGAGGTCCCTGGCCAGCTCGTCCGGCGCGGTGTAGCGGACCGCGCCGAGCACCCC
>NZ_WMBF01000671.1:0-2770 GCF_019400875.1 Streptomyces anatolicus
CCTCCCGCCCCTACGCCTCGCGCAGAGCCCGCACCAGCGCCTGGGCGCGCGGGTCGGCCGTGACGCCCGTGTTCATCCCGTTCGTCACGTACCCGAACCCGGTCCCCGACTCGGGGTCCGCGAAGCCGAGCGCGCCGCCGCGGCCGGGGTGGCCGAAGGAACCGTCGGCGAGGAGCGGGGACGCGCCGCCGTGCAGCATGTAGCCGAGGCCGAACCGGGTGAGGACGACCAGGACGCGGTCGGGGCCCGCGGACGCCTCCGTCCGGGCGGCCGCCACCGTCTGCGGGGTGAACAGCCGCTCGGCGCCGTCCACTTCGCCGATCAGCGCCGCGTAGAAGCGGGCCAGGCCGTCGGCGGTGGCGATGCCGTTGGAGGCGGGCAGGGCCGCCGCCCGGTAGGCGGGGTCGTTCTCGTCCGGCAGCGGATCGATCGCCCCGAAGGCGCGGCTGGTCAGCGAGGCCGGGTCCGCGTACGCCTCGGCGACGTTCCGCTTGGGCCGTATCCGCAGGCCGCCCGGCCCGGCGGGCGGTGCGATGCGCCCCATCCGGCCGACCCGCGCCGCCTCCGCTTCCGGCAGCCCCAGCCAGAGGTCAAGGCCGAGCGGCCCGGCGATCTCGGCGGCGATCCACTCCCCGACCGCCTTTCCCGTCACGCGCCGCACCAGCTCACCGGTGAGCCAGCTGTAGGTCTGCGCGTGGTAGCCGTGGCCGGCGCCCGGCTCCCAGAACGGGGCCTGTGCCGCGACCACCGCCGCCGCGAGGTCCGGGTCGAGCGCCTCGGCGGGCGTCAGCGGACGGTCAAGGGCGGGGACCCCGGCGCGGTGCGCGAGCACGTGCCGCACCAGGACGCCTTCCTTGCCGCGCGCCTTGAACTCCGGCCAGTAGGTGCCGACCGGCGCGTCCAGGTCCAGCGCGCCACGCTGATGGAGCAGGAGCAGGGCGGCGGCGGCCACCCCCTTGGTCGCCGAGCGCACGACCTGCGCGGTGCCGTGCTCCCATGGGGCGTCGCCGGCGGCGAGATCACCGTCGACGTCCTTCGTGCCGCCCCACAGGTCGACGACCTTGCGCCCGTGCCGGTAGACCGTGACGGCGGCTCCGCGCTCCCCGCGCTCGGCGAAGTTGCGTACGAAGGCCTCCCTGACGCCCTCGTACCCTTCGGCGACCGAGCCCCGCACCCCACCCATGACATCGTCCATACCCAGCCCAACAGCCGCAGCTAGCCGCTGATTCCCTGGCCTCGCACCTTCGCCGCCTTCGGATCGAACCCGAAGGGGAGTTCCAGGCGGTGGGCGCTCATCAGGTCGTCGTTGGCGAGGAGTTCGCCCGTCGGGCCGTCCGCCGCGATCGTGCCGTCGCTGAGGATCAGGGCGCGGGGGCAGAGTTCCATGGCGTAGGGCAGATCGTGCGTGACCATCAGGACGGTGACGTCCAACGACCTCAGGATGTCGGCGAGTTCGCGGCGCGAGGCCGGGTCGAGGTTGGAGGAGGGCTCGTCGAGCACGAGGATCTCCGGCTCCATGGCCAGCACCGTCGCGACCGCGACCCGGCGGCGCTGCCCGAAGGAGAGGTGGTGCGGCGGGCGGTCGGCGAACTCCGCCATGCCGACCCGGGCGAGGGCGGTCAGCACGCGGGCCTCCAGCTCCGGGCCCCGCAGCCCCGCGGCCGCGGGCCCGAACGCCACGTCCTCGCGGACCGTCGGCATGAACAGCTGGTCGTCCGGGTCCTGGAAGACGATGCCGACCTTCCGTCTGATCTCGGCCATGTGCTTCTTGCCGACGGGCAGCCCGGCGACCGTCACCGTGCCCGCGCCGGCGGTCAGGATGCCGTTCAGATGCAGTACGAGGGTGGTCTTGCCCGCGCCGTTCGGCCCGAGCAGCGCGACGCGTTCGCCCCGGGCGACGCGGAAGTCGACGCCGAAGAGGGCCTGGTGCCCGTCCGGGTAGGCGAAGGCCAGTCCGGCCACTTCCAGCGAGGGTGTCGCGGTCACAGGGTCCATCCCAACAGGCATACGGCGAGGGCGGCGGACGGGAGGGCCAGCGCGTACGACCACTGGGCGCGCGAGGCGGTCACCTCGTCGATGACCGGCATCGAACCGGCGTACCCCCGGCTGACCATCGCAAGGTGCACCCGCTCGCCCCTCTCGTACGAGCGGATGAAGAGGGCGCCCGCGGACTTGGCGAGGACGCCCCACTGCCGTACGCCTCGCGCCTCGAAGCCGCGCGAATCGCGGGCGATCCTCATGCGGCGCATCTCGTCGGTGATGACGTCGCCGTACCGGATCATGAAGGAGGCGATCTGGACGAGCAGCGGGGGCAGTTTGAGGCGCTGGAGGCCGAGGAGCAGTGCGCGCAGCTCGGTCGTGGAGGCGAGCAGCACGGAGGCGGCGACGCCGAGCGTGCCCTTGGCCAGGACGTTCCAGGCGCCCCAGAGGCCGTTGACGCTCAGGGAGACACCGAGTACGTCGACGCGCTCGCCCTGCGCCACGAACGGCATCAGCACGGCGAAGGCCACGAACGGCACCTCGATCAGCAGCCGCTTCAGCAGGAACCCGGCGGGGACGCGGGCGGCGCGGGCGACCCCGGCGAGCAGTACGCCGTACACCCCGAACGCCCACATGGCCTCGCGCGGCGTGGAGACGACGACGATCACGAAGCAGAAGACGGCGACGAGCTTGGCGTGCGGGGGCAGCCGGTGCACGGGCGAGTGCCCGTGCCGGTAGAGCCGGTGGGCGTGGCCGGCACCCATGTCAGGGGGTCTTGGGCGCGGGGCCC
>NZ_WMBF01000672.1:0-2766 GCF_019400875.1 Streptomyces anatolicus
CGCCCCACCCGTTCACCGCACCCGCCCCCCTGAGGCGGCCTCACGCGAAGCCCCCGCCGGACACGGGCGAGACCAGCACGGACGCGGGCGAGACCAGTGCACCGGAGTCGTCCGGGACTTCCAGGCCCGCCGCGAGCAGTGGGGGAACGGCGGCGAGGAAGAGATCTGGCACTTCCGCGTCGAACGCCACGACGCCAGCGGCAACGCCCTCAAGCTCATCCCCGTGGAGATGCGAGGCTTCTCCTTCTCCGGCTCCGTGAGCAACGGCGACGAAGTACGGCTGCACGGCCGCTGGCGCGACGGCACCCTGCGCGCCGACGAGCTGACGAACCTCACCACCCACGCGCGCGTACGGGCCAAGGCGTACCGGAGCCTCCGCGTCCTGGCCATCGTGCTCGCCGTCCTCGTCGGCCTGTTCGTCATCGGGATGTTCGTGAGCGTCGGGATCTCCGCCTGCACGGACACCGGGGGCCCGCCTCCGGGCTGGCCCGGGGAGCCCTGACATGAACGACCCGGTGACCACGGCGGCCGTCGACTACCTGCAACGCACCCGGCTCCACCCCCTCTGGCAGACGGGCGCGGAAGCCGTGGTCCCGATGGCGGCGCGCCGCGCGGTGCGCGTGACCGGAGTGGGGCAGCCGGTGTCCGCCCAGACCCAGGCCCAGACGGCGCCGGCCGGCGGCAGATCCTCCGACGACCCCGGGTTCGAACCCGCCACGCTGCCCCTGCTCGTGGGACTCGCCGGGGCGGGCGCGCCCCTGGCGTTCCTCCTCGACGGCAGCGGCCAGGGCACCTCGGTCCGCCTCGGCACCTGGGCCGATGAGGGCATGGACGACGCGGGCCTGGACGCGCGCCAGCGCATGCTGCTCGGCATCCTCGACGGCTGCTACCCGGCGGTGGGCATCGCGGCGGCCGGCGTCGGAGTGCCCCGGCTCGGCTTCGGCGCACTCGCCCTCGGCGTGCCGAGCCCCGCCGTCGTCGACGCCCGCGACGGCGCCCTGCCGGTCGACCGCCTCGTCCGCTCCATGAGCGGAACGCCCTGGGCCGCACTCGTGCTCGCCACCCCCGTCGGCCCGGACGCGCTCGGCGCCGACCGCAACCGCGTACTGAACGAGATGCGCGTCGTCTCCTCCGCCGTCGAGGCCAGAGGCGTGAGCAGCCCGCTCGCCGCGCACTACGTCGAACTGCTCCAGGCACGCCTGGAAGCGCTCGCCGACGCCCACGCGCGCGGCGGCTGGCGCACGGCCGTCTACCTCTTCGGCGAGCGCCCCGAGGACGTGACCGCCCTGGCCAGCGCCTGGCGCGCGGTGTTCTCCGGCGCGAAGTCGATCCCCGAACCCGTGCGCACGCTCCCGCACCCGGCCGTGGCCGCCCTCGGCGGCGGCTGGGCGCTGCCCGCCGACCCCGAGCAGCCGGGGCCGAACCTGTACCAGCACCCCTACGCCGCGCAGACCGTGCTGAGTTCGGCGCAGCTCGCGGCGTATGTGCACCTGCCCCAGCTGGAGACGCTGGGCTTCTCCGTCAGCCCGCTCGCCCGCTTCGACGTCGTCGCGCCGCCCGTGAGCGGCGACGAACACCACCTGGTCGTCGGCGACGTGCTCCACCATCGCCGGGCGACGGGCACCACGTACCGCGTGCCGCTGCGTTCGCTCAGCCGGCACGTGTTCATTCCGGGCACGACCGGCTCGGGCAAGACGAACACGATCATGGGGCTGCTGATCGAGGCGGCCGCGAAGGGCGTGCCGTTCCTCGTGATCGAACCGGCCAAGACCGAGTACCGCGCCCTGATCGAACACCCCGTCCTCGGCCAGAACCTTCAGGTGTTCACCGCCGGGAAAGCCACCGTCGCGCCCTTCGTCCTCAATCCGTTCGAGGCGCCGGAGGGCACGACCGTCAGCGAACACCTCGACCTGCTCCGCGCCGTCTTCACGGCCGCGTTCGGCATGTGGACCCCCTTGCCGCAGATCCTGGACCGCTGCCTGCACGAGGTCTACGCCGACCGCGGCTGGGACCTGCGGACCAACCTCAACTCCCGGCTCGGCGCGGCGACCGGCCCGGACAGCGGGAGTACCGGCGGCCAGGTGAGTGAGACCGCGGACGCCTTCCCCACCCTCTCCGACCTGATCACCAAGGTCACCGAGGTCATCCCCACCCTCGGATACGAGGACCGGATCGCCGGTGACATGCGAGCCGCCCTGCTCACCCGCCTCGAGTCCCTGCGGCGCGGCGCCAAGGGGGCGATGCTCGACGTGTCGCGTTCGCTGCCGCCCGCCCAGCTCTTCGGCACACCCACGGTCGTGGAGCTCGACGCCCTCGGGGACGAGGGGGACAAGGCGTTCTTCACCGGCCTGCTACTGATCCGCTTGGTCGAACACCGCCGCGCGCAAGGGCAGTCGCGTGACCTCGTACACCTCCTCGTGGTGGAGGAGGCGCACCGGCTCCTGGAGAACGTGCAGGCCACGTCCTCGGAGGAGGCCGCCAACCCCAAGGGCCAGGCGGTGGAGACCTTCTCCAACCTGCTCTCCGAGATCCGGGCCTACGGACAAGGCGTGATCATCGCCGACCAGGTGCCCGTACGCCTCGCACCCGACGTGATCAAGAACAGCAATCTCAAGATCACCCACCGCGTCATCGCCGGGGACGACCGTGCCGCGCTCGCCGCGGCGATGGCCATGGACGAAGCGCAGGCCAGAGCGCTCATCACCCTGGGCGTGGGCGAAGCCGTCGTCTTCAGCGGGGGAGACGACGCGCCCCTGCTGGTGCGCG
>NZ_WMBF01000673.1:0-2750 GCF_019400875.1 Streptomyces anatolicus
GCAGATCCAGCGCCGATCGCGGCTCTGGCTCGGGTTGCAGATCCGGTTGCGACTCCGGCTTCGGTCGCGGAGTCGGGCCCAGCGGCGGCTCCGGCTGCGGTGCCGGGTGCAGATCCAGCGCCGATCGCGGCTCTGGCTCGGGTTGCAGATCCGGTTGCGACTCCGGTCGCGGAGCCGGGCCCGGCTGCCGCGGCGGCTCCGGTGCCGGGTGCGGTTCCGGCTGCGGATCCCGCGCCGGTTGCAGATCCGGGGCCGGGTGCGGAGCCCGTTCCGGCGCCCGGCGCGGGCCGCGAGGGTGTCGCGGCGCCGCTGTTCTCCGCCTCTCTGGTTCCCATACGGATGAGCCTAAGGTCCCCCGTCGGCGAGGGCCCACCAGGAGCGCGCCCTCGCCGGGCGGCCCCTACGGGACCAGCGGGGCGACCTCCTCCGTGATGAAGCGGATGAAGCCCTCCGGGTCCGGTTCGTCGGCGGTGGGCTGGAGGACCACGGTGTCGGCGCCCGCCTCGGCGAGACGCCGGACCGCCTTCGCCACGTGTTCGGCGTCGCCCGCCGCCCCGAGCCCGGGCGTTTCCTCCTGGCCGTCGCGACCGAGTTCGGCACGCAGCCGCTCCCGCGCGTCCGGGCCGGTCGCCGCGTGGAGGTAGACCACCATCGGGTGGGCCGCTCCCCCGCGCCCGGCGGCCCGCCTTCCCTCGTCGATGAGGCGGCGCGCCGCGCGTACGCCTTCCGGCGTGGTGCTCGCGTCCAGGATCGTGCCGTCGGCGGCCTCCCCGGTCAGCCGCACCGAGCGGGGTCCGCGCGCACCGGCGTAGACGGCGGGCGCCGAGGCGGGCGGCCAGTCGAGCGCGACGCCGTCGAGCCGGACGTACCGCCCCTCGGTGGTGACGCGCTCGCCCGCGAGCAACGCCCGCATGGCGTCGAGGTGTTCGCGCAGCAGGGTCAGCGGCGACTCGGCCCGCGCGCCCACCTGTCCCATCCAGTCCTGCACGCCGTGCCCGACGCCGAGCATGACGCGCCCGGGGAAGAGCCGGTGCAGCGTGGCCGCCTCCATCGTGGCGAGCGCGGCGTTGCGCAGCGGCACGGGCAGCAGACCGACCCCCACGCGCAGCCGCTCGGACCAGGCAAGTGCCGCGGCCGCGGAGGCGATGCCGCTCTCCAGGAAGCAGTCCTCCCAGAGCCACAGCTCCGCGAGGCCCGCCTCGTCGGCCGCGCGCACCATGGAGCGCAGTCGCTCGGGGGGAAGCTGGGGCCGGAACACCATACCGAGAACAGTCATGACGCCTTCCTACCCCGCCCGCCCCGGATGATCAACGGCGTTTACGGGGGCGGGGTTTCAGGCCCCGCATTTCCTCGCGCCCACATGCAGCGCGACCGCCGTGTTGGCGCCGAGCGTGGCCGTGAACTGCCCGGAGGCGTTGACGGTGACGCGCCTGCCGGACTGGACGTCGCAGTACTCCCCCGCGGGCAGCGAGGTCTGGAAGGTGCGGTTCAGCGAGGAGGCCTCGTGGTTGATCGCGACGTACGCCTTGTCGCCGCGCCCGAAGGCGATCTGGTTGTTGCCGTTGTCCCACCAGTGGGTGACGCCCTGGCCGCGCGCGGTGTTGCGGAAGGCGACCATCTTGGAGATCTCGCGCCACGCGTGCTGGCACTTCCAGCCGTCGGAGTAACAGGCCTTCACCGCGCCCCCGTTGGGCGGGCCGGCGTCGCGGTCGGAGAACTCGTATCCGGAGTGGACGTCGGGTGCCCCGTAGGGCCAGGCGAGCATGAAGACGTTGGCCAGGGTGTAGTTGGCGCCGTCCTTGTAGCTGAGGGTGTCGCCGCCACGCTCGGTGTCGTGGTTGTCGACGAAGACGGCGGCCTTCCCGGAGGGCATGTACGCCCACCCCTCGCCGTAGTTCTTGAGATAGGCGAGCTTCTCGTTGTGGAAGACGCGCTTGAGGTCGCGGGCGTACCGGAACTCCTGGACGTCTCCGTTTCCGAGGTACTCGCTCGGTGAGACCGCCTCGCCGGCTCCGTGAATGGCCTCCTGCTTCCAGTACACGCCCGGGTCGCTCAGCCGTGACTTGATGTCGGCGAGGTCGCTCGCCGGCATGTGCTTGGCCGCGTCGATCCGGAAGCCGTCGACGCCGAGCGAGAGCAGGTCGTTGAGGTAGGCGGCGATCCGGCCGCGTACGTAGCCCTCGCCCGTGTCCAGGTCGGCGAGGCCGACGAGTTCGCAGTTCTGTACGTTCCCGCGGTCGCCGTAGTTGGTGATCACCGACCGGCAGTCGTCCATGTCGGCGCCGGAGTAGGTGCCGGGGTAGTCGTATTTCGTGTAGGACGAGCCACCGGTGCCGGTCCCCGATCCGGCCGACATGTGGTTGATCACGGCGTCCGCGACCACCTTGACGCCCGCGCCGTGACAGGCGTCGACCATGTTCTTGAAGGCCGCGCGGTCACCGAGGCGCCCGGCGATCTTGTAGCTGACCGGCTGGTACGAGGTCCACCACTGGCCGCCCTGGATGTGCTCCTGGGGCGGTGAGACCTGCACGAACCCATAACCCGCGGGGCCGAGTTGGCTCTTGCAGGCGCGGGCGACCGAGTCGAAGCGCCACTCGAAGAGGACAGCGGTGACGTCCTTGCCGCCGGGCGGGGACGCCTCCGCCCGGGGTGCGGGCGCGAGGAGGCTCCCGACGACGCCCGCCGCGAGGGCGAGCGTCATGGCTACTGGTCTGCGGGCTATGCGCGTGGGGCCGTTCATGGGGGTCTCC
>NZ_WMBF01000674.1:0-2750 GCF_019400875.1 Streptomyces anatolicus
AGGCACCGCCCCGCCGCTCCGACGCCACCCGCGCCGGCATCCTCGCGGCGGCCCGCGAGCGGTTCGCCGCCGACGGGTACGAACGCGCCACGATCCGCGCCATCGCCAAGGACGCGGAGATCGATCCGTCGATGGTGATGCGCTACTACGGCAGCAAGGAAGGCCTCTTCGCGGCCGCCACCTCGGCGGATCTGCGGATGCCGGACCTCACGCGGGTGCCGCGCGAGGAGGTGGGGCAGGTCCTCGTGGGGCACTTCCTCGACCTGTGGGAGGACGCGGGCGTACTCACCGCGCTGCTCCGCGTGGGCATCACCAACCAGGCGGGCGCCGAGCGCATGCGGAAGATCTTCGCCGAGCAGTTGCTGCCGGTCGCGCGCGAGGTCTGCCCCGATCCGGACGCGGCGCCCGCGCGGGCCGCGCTCTGCGCCGCGCAGCTGCTGGGCCTCGCGCTGACGCGGTACGTGCTGCGGTTCCCGCCGTCGGCCGCGCTGACGCGGGAGGAGATCACGGCCTGGCTGGCGCCGACCCTCCAGCGCTATCTGACGGCCGAGCGGCCGTAGGGCTCCTGAGAGCATGCCGAGGGCCCGGCCCGGTCACGTGTGCGTAGGCGCGTATACGCATATACGCATATACGCATACACCTACGTACGTACGTACGTACGTGACCGGCCCGGGCCCTCGGAAGGAGTCGCCGGACGGTGGCGTCAGCCCTGCTTCTGCTGCTTGCGGGACTTGTCGCCGACCATCACGAGGCCCGCGATCACCAGGAACAGCACGATGGGCGCGGCGACATAGAGGCCGAGCGTGTCGATGACACTCAGGCCCGGACCCGGGTCGTCGCCGTCGTCGCGGTTGAGCGCGAGCGCGGGGGACGACATCAGCAGCATCATCAGCGTCGTGCCGGAGGCCAGGGCGCCGGCGCGCAGAGCGTTCTTCTTGTCCACGGTGCAAACGTAGCGAACTCCTAAACGCGGTGCGCGCCCGGGGGTGCCGTACGGGCCGTGTCGCCCCTGTCGCCCGCCTGCCGGAAGACCGCCATGAGCGCGTGCAGGCGCGGGGAGGCGGCGAGGTCCTCCAGGGTGAGGGGGCGTCCGGTGGCGTCGGCGATGGGCAGGCGCCAGTTCGGATACTGGTCCCAGGTGCCCGGCAGGTTCTGCGGGCGGCGGTCGCCGACCGCGTCCGGCAGCCAGATGCCGAGCATGCGGGCCGGTGTGGCGAGCAGGAAGCGGTGGACGGCGCGGATCTCGTCCTCCTCGCAGCCCATGCCGCCGGGCAGCATGCCGAGCCGCGAGAGCAGGCCCAGCCATTCGCGTACGTCGGCGGCGGCCTCGGACTGCTCCTCGGCCAGGGGGCGGGTCAACAGGCCGAGGTCATGGCGGAGTTGGACGTGCTCGCCGGTGAGGCGGGCGGCGGTCGGCGGCAGGTCGTGCGTGGTGGCGGTGGCCACGCAGTCCGCGCGCCACGCCTCGGCGGGCAGCGGGCGGCCGGTGCCCGCCCAGTCCCGCTCGAACCAGAGCACCGAGGTGCCGAGCACGCCGTGCTCGCGCAGCGTCTCGCGCACGCCGGGCTCCACGGTGCCGAGGTCCTCGCCGATGACGAGGGCGTCCGCGCGGTCCGCTTCGAGGGCGAGGACGGCGAGGGTGGCCTCCGCGTCGTAGTGGACGTACGTCCCGTCAGTGGGGTCGCTGCCCTCCGGGACCCACCAGAGGCGGAACAGTCCCATGACGTGGTCGATGCGCAGGGCTCCCGCGTGCCGGAGCAGGCCGCGGACGAGGGCGCGGTAGGGGGCGTAGCCGGACTCGGCGAGGCGGTCCGGGCGCCAGGGGGGCAGGCCCCAGTCCTGGCCGCGCGCGTTGAACGCGTCCGGCGGGGCGCCGACCGTCATGCGCGGCGCGAAGTGGTCCTGCTGGGCCCAGGCGTCGGCGCCGCCGGGGTGCACGCCGACCGCGAGGTCGTGGACCAGGCCGATCTCCATGCCCGCCTCGCGTGCGGTGCGCTGGGCGGTGGCCAGCTGGGTGTCGGTGAGCCAGGCGAGGCGGCAGTGGAAGTCGACGCGGTCCATCAGCTCGCGCCGGGCGCGGGCGGTCGCGGGCGAGGCGGGGTCGCGCAGGGGGGCGGGCCAGGAGTGCCAGTCGGGGCCGTACCTCTCGGCGAGGGCGTACCAGGTGGCGTGGTCCTCAAGGGCGCGGCCCTGTTCGGCGAGGAAGGCGCTGTAGGCGGCGGAGCGGCCGGGGCCGAGGGGGACCTCTTGGAGCAGTTCCAGGGCCTCGCGCTTCAGGGCCCAGACGGCGTCGCGGTCGATCAACTCGCCCTCGCCGAGCACCCCTTCGCGCAGCCGGTCGGCCTCGCGGCGCAGGACGTCGACCCGGTCGCGGGCCGCGCCCGTCAGCTGGGCGAACTCCGGGACGGCCTCGATGCGCAGATGTACGGGGTCGGGGAAGCGGCGGGAGGAGGGGCGGTACGGGGACGGGTCGCCGCCGGGGCCGTCCGGGGGGCTCGGCACGGCGGCGTGCAGGGGGTTGACCTGGACGAACCCGGCGTCCAGGACGTGCCCGGACCAGGCGGTCAGCTCGGCGAGGTCGCCGAGGTCGCCCATGCCCCAGGAGTGGCGGGAGAGGAGGGAGTAGAGCTGGACGAGGAGCCCGTGGTCCCGGCGGGCCGGGGTCTTGATGCGGCGGGGGGCCGCGATGAGGTGGGCCTCGGCGGTTTTGCCCTCGGGGCTGCGGACGAGGACCTTGTGTACACCGGCT
>NZ_WMBF01000675.1:0-2732 GCF_019400875.1 Streptomyces anatolicus
TTGTGGCTGGGCGCGCAGTTCCCCGCGCCCCTGACGGGGCGCCCCCCGCGCCGGGTCGCTCAGGGGGCCAGTGCCGGCTCCCGCTCCGGGGCTTCCGCCTTCGGCGCGAGGTCCTCTTCGTCGCCCGCTCCACCCTCCACGTGCTGCCTCGGCCTCTTCGGGAGGGCGAACATGATCAGGAAGATGGCTATGAGCACGCCCGCCACCCACCACAGCGCGTTCTGGAAACCGGCCACGTACTCCGCGGGGAGCCGGCTCGGTGTGACGTGTTCGTCGATCACTCCGAAGAAGACCACCGAGACCAGGCCGAGGCCGAGCGCGGTGCCCATCTGCTGCACGGTGTTGATGAGCCCGGACGCCGAACCGGCGTGTTCCCTCGGGACCTCCGAGAGGACCGCGTCCGTCAGCGGCGCCACGATCAGGCCCATGCCCAGGCCCATCACCACCAGCGGGAGCGCCATCTGCCAGGGCGCGATGTCCGCGCCGTACCGGTCCGCCTCCCAGATGTAGACCAGCAGGCCCGCCGCCATGGTCAGGGCGCCCGCCTGGAGCACCTTGCGGCCGAAGCGGGGCACCAGCTTCTGCACCGACATACCGGCCGCCACCGAGACCGCGATCGAGAACGGCACCCCGGTCAGGCCCGCACGCAGCGGCGTCCAGCCGAGGCCGTACTGCATGTACAGGGTCCAGACGAGGAAGAAGACGCCCATCACGATGCCGAAGACGGTCTGCACGGCGATGCCCGCGGCGAAGCTCTTCACCTTGAACAGCGACAGCTCCACGAGCGGCGAGCCGTCCTTCGCGGTCTTCCACCTCTCGTACGCGACGAACGCGCCGAAGACGACGAGCGAGCCGGCCATCATGACGTGGCCCCAGACGGGCCAGCCCAGCTCGCGGCCGCGGGTGAGGGGGTAGACGAGCATCAGCATCGCGGCCGTGACCAGGGCGACGCCGACGAGGTCGAGCTTGAGGGCCCTCGGGGCCCTGGACTCGGTGATGAACTTCCGGCCGAGGATGATCCCGGCGATGCCGACCGGCAGGTTGATGAGGAAGATCGGCCGCCACTCCAGGCCGAAGAGGTTCCACTCGGTGAGCAGCGCGCCCAGCAGCGGTCCGGAGACCGCGCCGAGGCCGACGACCATGCCGAAGAGCCCGAAGACCTTGCCGCGCTCGTGGGCGGGGAAGGTGGCGTGCACGATCGAGAGCACCTGCGGGACCATCAGCGCGGCCATGCCGCCTTGCAGGATGCGCGAGGCGACCAGCATCTCCGGGTTGGCCGCGAAGCCGCAGAGCGCGGAGGCGACGGTGAAGCCGGTGATGCCTATCAGGAAGAGCCGCTTGCGGCCGTGGATGTCACCGAGCCGCCCGCCCGTGATCAGACCGGCGGCGAAGGCGAGTGCGTAACCCGCGGTGATCCACTGGATCTGGCTGTACGTGGCGCCGGACTCCCGCTGGATCGACGGGATCGCGATGTTGACGATCGTGACGTCGACTAGGTCCATGAAGGCGGCGGTCATCACGATGGCCAGGGCGAACCATCGGCGCCGGTCCGTTTCCGGCCTGGCTTCGGGGAGGGTGGTGGTGGAAGAACTCATGCCGGAAGGTTAGGAGCCATGTAGGTCATAAGAGTTCCTATTTACCGCGCATGCTGAGTCTCATGAAGACGAGGAGCAAGACGGCGAGTGAGACGACGAGTAAGACACCGAAGGTGACCGCGGCGGCGCATCGGGTGGGCGCGTGACGGGGGCCACGGGTGCCCAGACCCCCATCCGGCTCCTCCAACTGCTCTCGCTCCTCCAGACGCCCCGCGAGTGGCCCGGCAGCGAACTCTCCGAGCGGCTCGGGGTGAGCCGGCGGACCGTGCGGCGCGATGTGGACCGGCTGCGGGACCTGGGCTATCCGGTACAGGCGTCGCAGGGCGCCCTCGGCGGCTACCGCCTGGTCGCGGGCAAGGCCATGCCGCCGCTCGTCCTCGACGACGAGGAGGCCGTGGCGATCGCGGTCGGACTGCGGGCCGGTGCGGGGCACGCGGTGGAGGGCGTGGAGGAGGCGTCGGTACGGGCGCTCGCCAAACTGGAGCAGGTCCTGCCGGCCAGGCTGCGCCACCGGGTCTCCGCGCTGCAGACCGCGACGATGCCGCTGACCAGTGGGGACGGCGCGAGCATCGCGCCGGAGACGCTGACCGTGATGGCGTCGGCCGCGGCGGGCCACGAGCGGCTGCGGTTCTCCTACCGGGCGGGGGACGGCACGCAGACGCGGCGGCTCACCGAGCCGTACCGCCTGGTGTCGACGGGGCGGCGGTGGTATCTCGTGGCGTACGACATCGACCGCGAGGACTGGCGGACCTTCCGGGTCGACCGGGTGACCGAGCCGTTCGCCACCGGGGCGAGGTTCGCGCCGCGGGAGCTGCCGAAGGGGGACGCGGCCGAGTTCATCCGGCAGTCGCTGGGGCGGGGCCAGCGGTCGTACGAGATCGACGTGACGTTCGCGGCACCGGCCGAGTTCGTCGCGGCGCGGCTGCCATCGGCACTGGGCACCGTCGAGCCCCTGGACGCCGGCCACTGCCGCCTGCGCGGCACGGCGACGGACTCCATCGAATGGCTGGCGGTCCGCCTGGCCATAACGGACTGCGACTTCACACCCCACGGCCCCCCGGAACTGGTGACATACCTAAGAGCCCTGGCCCACCGCCTGACGCGCGCGACGGGGGATGCCGGGGAGGGGGTCAGCGA
>NZ_WMBF01000676.1:0-2715 GCF_019400875.1 Streptomyces anatolicus
GTTCCGAGGCGGCCGAAAGGATCGGGGCGCCGCCCGCCCCGGGGGGTGTGGGGCGTGCGGCCATCCGATCGGTGAGGAGTTCCGGGGCCATGGGCCCCGGGGGTGTGCGCGAGGGCACGGCCGGGACGGGGCTGGGGAGGCTCCGCCCTGGTGTCGCCCGCAGTCACCTGCGGGCGGGGTGTTTCTCTCATCTGCAGAAACCGTACGGCAGAAGGTGTGCGGCCCGACAGGCGGATCGGCAACCCGTCATGGGGCTCGCACACCTTCTTCACACGCCCCGACGCACCTTGGGGGGTCAGACGCCGGCGAAGGCGCCCTCGATGATGTCCAGGCCCTCGTTGAGCAGGTCGTCGCCGATGACCAGCGGCGGCAGGAAGCGCAGGACGTTGCCGTAGGTGCCGCAGGTCAGGACCAGCAGGCCCTCCGCGTGGCAGGCCTTGGCCAGGGCCGCGGTGGCCGCCGGGTTCGGCTCCTTGGTCGTACGGTCCTTGACCAGCTCGATGGCGATCATCGCGCCGCGGCCGCGGATGTCGCCGATGATGTCGAACTTCTCGGCCATCGCGGAGAGCCGGGCCTTCATCGTCGCCTCGATCGCCTTCGCCTTGGCGTTGAGGTCCAGCTCCTTCATCGTCTCGATGGCGCCGAGCGCACCGGCGCAGGCCACCGGGTTACCGCCGTAGGTGCCGCCGAGGCCGCCCGCGTGCGGGGCGTCCATGATCTCGGCGCGGCCCGTGACGGCGGCGAGCGGCAGGCCGCCCGCGATGCCCTTGGCCGTGGTGATCAGGTCGGGGACGATGCCCTCGTCCTCGCAGGCGAACCACTGGCCGGTGCGGCAGAAGCCGGACTGGATCTCGTCCGCGACGAAGACGATGCCGTTGTCGTTGGCGAACTTCACGATCTCGGGCAGGAAGCCCTTGGCGGGCTCGATGAAGCCGCCCTCGCCGAGCACCGGCTCGATGATGATCGCGGCGACGTTCTCCGCGCCGACCTGCTTGGTGATCTGGTCGATGGCCTGCTTGGCGGCCTCGGGACCGGCGTTCTCGGCGCCGGTCGGCCAGCGGTAGCCGTAGGCGACCGGGACGCGGTAGACCTCGGGGGCGAACGGGCCGAAGCCGTGCTTGTACGGCATGTTCTTGGCGGTCAGCGCCATCGTGAGGTTCGTACGGCCGTGGTAGCCGTGGTCGAAGACGACGACGGCCTGGCGCTTGGTGTACGCACGGGCGATCTTGACGGCATTCTCGACGGCCTCGGCGCCGGAGTTGAACAGCGCCGACTTCTTCTCGTGGTCGCCCGGCGTCAGCTCGGCGAGCGCCTCGGCGACGGCCACGTACCCCTCGTACGGCGTGACCATGAAACAGGTGTGCGTGAACTCCTGGAGCTGGGCGGAGGCCCGGCGCACCACGGCCTCGGCGGAGGCGCCGACGGAGGTCACGGCGATGCCGGAACCGAAGTCGATCAGGCAGTTGCCGTCGACATCCTCGATGATGCCGCCGTCCGCGCGGGCGGTGAAGACGGGCAGTACGGAGCCCACGCCACCGGCGACCACGGCGGTACGGCGGGCCTGCAGCTCCTGCGACTTCGGACCGGGGATGGCGGTGACGACGCGGCGCTCCTGCGGGATGTCGCTCATGCGGGGCTCCTGTTTCTGGGGTTGAACGGCTACGCCGGACGTATGGCTGTCGGTTTCGCCTGGTTCGACGGGGGGTTTTCTCGCAGATTAGGTGCGGGACGGAGAGAGGGTCATGCTCCATCGGGGTGGGGTCGCGCGGCACGTTTGTCCGACTTGGACACATGCCGCCTTCCGGCCGTCCGGACGGACCGGGCGCGTAACCGGTGAAGTCCCCTCGCCCGGGCACTAGATTGAGCGCGGATCGACGGACGGACCGGCAGGTCAGGGGGCAAGGGCCATGGACACCGAGGGCACGCACGGGGCACGCGACGGGCAGCGGGCCGCACCGGTGCCGCGCCCGGCGCCACCGGCCGTCCCCACCGCGCCGCCGGTGCCCCGGCAGCCGCCCGGCGCCGCCGGGACCACCCCCGTCACCGCCGTCACCTCCATCGCCGAATGGCTGGCCACGCCCCGGCCCGAGGTGGCCCCGGGCATCTGGCGCTTCGGCTACCGGCCCCCGGAACCCGAGGTGGAGACCGAGGGCGCGGGCCGGCGCCTCGTCGTCGGCATGGCGATCTCCGCCGTACTCGGTCTGCTCTTCTGGTCGCTGTGGCGGCAGGGCAACATCCCCTACCAGTGGGCGCTCCTGAAGCTGTTCACGCCGGGGGACTGGTGGTGGGCCGGGAGCATGCAGCCCAAGCGCTGGGAGGGTGAGGAAGCCCCGATCGTCTACGAAGGGGTGGTCTTCGCCGCGCTGGTGTACACCGTGGGGCGCCTCGGTGCCTGGCCCGACGCGATCCGGCACTTCGTGGTGCGGCGCCCGCAGCCCTCCCGTGCCGTGCTCGCCTCCGTCGCCGCCGTCGGCGCCCTGGTCTTCGTCTGGCCGAGCGCCCTCGGGCTCGACATGCGGCCGCTGCCCGTGGTCGACCCCGTCTTCTCGCTGGTCGCGCTCATCGCGGGCCTCGACGTCTTCACCTCGCCCGCGGTCGCCACCATCCTGTACGCCCTGATCACGCTCGCCGTGCTGTGGCCCTTCGCCCGCATCGGCGGCTGGTGGCAGGCGCTCCGCGAGGCCAGGGGCACCACCGTGCGGCGGCCCGCCACCC
>NZ_WMBF01000677.1:0-2711 GCF_019400875.1 Streptomyces anatolicus
GGGGTCGGGCGCGCTCGTCCCGTGCTCATCGGGCAAGCTGTGACGTCCCATGGCGGTAGTGCCCCTCCTTGAGCGATGAAGCAAGGAAAGAGGGGGCTGTACGCCCGGAACCGGCGGCCTTCCCCCTCGGCCTGTCGCGCACGTTTTTCGTAACTTCTTTCGAGACCCTAGCGGGACGAGGAGGGGGATGAGGCGGGATTACTCAACTGGAGGCGTAGTGCAAGCGGAGCCGGGACCGATGGCCGGTTCTTTTCCAACGGGCGGGCCCTCACGGCGGATTCTGCGGGACGAGACACTGCTCGTGCTGGCTCTCTCGCTGGGTGCGAGTGGTGTGTCCGCGCTGATCAGCTTTGTCGGGTCGGTCACCAAACCCGGTGGTCTGAAGGATCAGGCGGCCACCATGAACGCCTCGGCGGCGCCGGGACGACCATGGCTTGATCTCGCGTGGCAGTTGTTCGGGATCACGAGCGCGCTGGTGCCGGTCGCGCTCGTCGCGCACCTCCTGCTGAGGGAGGGGGCGGGCTTTCGGACGTTCGGCTTCGACCGGACGCGGCCATGGCCCGACCTGGGGCGCGGCACGGCGATCGCCGCGGTGATCGGGAGCACCGGGATCCTCTTCTACCTCGCCGCTCGAGGGTTCGGCTTCAATCTCACGGTGGTGCCGGAGGCGTTGCCCGACGTGTGGTGGAAGTACCCGGTCCTCGTGCTCTCCGCGGTGCAGAACGCGGTCCTGGAGGAGGTGATCGTCGTCGGCTATCTGCTGCGCAGGCTCGACCAGTTGGGGTGGACGCCGATGGCCGCGCTGGTGGGCAGTTCGGTGCTGCGCGGCTCGTACCACCTGTATCAGGGGATCGGCGGCTTCCTCGGGAACGTGGCGATGGGCGTGGTCTTCGTCCTGCTCTACCGCAGGTGGGGGCGGGTGGGCCCGCTGGTCGTCGCCCATTCGCTGCTCGATATCGGCGCGTTCGTCGGGTATGCGCTGCTCGCGGGGAAGGTGGGGTGGCTGCCGACGCCTTAGGTGGTGTCCGGCTCAGGCGGTGTTCGGCGCGGTGTGTGGGGACGTACGGGATTCTCGTACGTCCCCACAGCGCTGTACGGGAAGAGGCGTGCCGTGCTCTACGGGTGGGGCCGTGCCGTCAGGCGTGCAGCTCGCCCTCGATGACCGTGACCGCGCGGCCCGTCAGGAAGGTGCGGTCGCCGTGCAGCTCGGTGCGGACCAGGCCGGTGCGGGCCGAGGCCTGGAGTCCCGTCAGTTCGGTGCGGCCGAGGCGCTCGGACCAGAAGGGGGCGAGGGCCGTGTGCGCGCTGCCCGTCACGGGGTCCTCGTCGATGCCGAGGCCGGCGAAGAAGCAGCGGGAGACGAAGTCGTAGCCGCGTGAGGGGTCTTCGGCGCGGGCCGTGGCGATGATCCCGCGCCGGGCGTGAGGGACGAGTGCCTTGTGGTCGGGGGTCAGTGCCCGCACCGTCTTCTCGTCGGCGAGTTCGACCAGCAGGTCGCCGACGTGCCCGTGGGTGCGGTGCGCGCCGAGCGGTTCGGCGCCCAGGGCCTGGGCGAGGCCCTCGGGTACGTCGGTCGCGGTGCACGGGGCGGTCGGGAAGTCGAGGGTGAGGCTGCCGTCCTCGTGCGCGGTCGCCGTGAGGATGCCCCCGCGCGTGGCGAAGCGGACGGGGCCGGTGGCGGCGCCGGTGGTGTGCAGGACGTGAGCTGTGGCCAAGGTGGCGTGCCCGCACAGGTCGACCTCGGTGGCCGGCGTGAACCAGCGCAGTGCCCAGTCCGCCTCGCCGCCCTCGGGGAGGCGGTGGGCGAAGGCGGTCTCGGCGTGGTTGACCTCCCTGGCCACGTGTTGCAGCCAGGTGTCGTCGGGGAAGGCGTCGAGCAGCAGGACCCCGGCCGGGTTGCCGGCGAAGGGGCGGTCGGTGAAGGCGTCGACGACGCGGATGCGGTGGGAAGTCGGCATACCGCTGACCGTAGAGGGCCGCGGAGCCGTCGCGGTAAGGCCAATGCGGGGTCACTGGACTGCTGGTGGGCCTTCCGGACGACCGTGGGCGGGCCTTCCGGTCCTGTGCGGTCACCAATGCCTGAGCTGGTCGTTAGCCGACCATGAACATGATCCATGCAATCGGCAGGGCCGTGCCGGCCATCGGTGGTGCCCTCGCGCTGGTCGCCACGCTCACCGGCCCCGCGACCGCCGACTTCGCCGCGCCCGTGAAGCTGCACACGCTCACCTGCTACCAGAACGAGGACCCGCCGAGCGGAGACAGGGTCTACCTCCAGGTCAACGGACGGACGGTCTGGAACTCCGCCGACACCCTCCGCTGTGATCGCGACGCCCCGACGGCCAGGCCGGTCGATCGCCTCGCCAAGACGGGCGACACGGTGTCCCTGTACGTCGACGACTTCCCGGGCGCCGACGATCACCTCGGCAGCGACACGGTCGAAGCGGCCAAGGGGACACTGACCTTCGACCTGGACGACGCCCTCTACACCTTGGAGCACGGCCCCGCGTAGAAGACCACGGGATTGCCAGGCGAACGCTTCCGATATATCGTTGACGCATCGCGATAGATTCGCGAGTGGTCGATGATCGTACTGAAGGAGTGATCGTTATGCGTTCCCACGGTTTTGCACACGAGCGAGGAGCCCGCCGTGGCGCGTTCGGCCCGTTCGGACCCGGCTTCGGGGGGCCCGGTGGACCCGGTGGCCCCTGGGG
>NZ_WMBF01000069.1:0-21165 GCF_019400875.1 Streptomyces anatolicus
GGCGCTCGGCCCGCGCGGCCGCCGGGCCTTCGCCGGGGCCTTCGGGGGCTACGCCCTCGACTCCTACGACTACTTCACGCTGCCGCTGAGCATGGTGGCCCTCTCCGCGTACTTCGGGCTCAACAGCGGCCAGACCGGCCTCTTCACCACCGTCACGCTGGTCGTCTCCGCCGTGGGCGGCGCCGTCGCGGGCGTGGTCGCCGACCGGATCGGCCGCGTCAAGGCACTGATGATCACGGTGATCACGTACGCGGTCTTCACCGTCGCCTGCGGCTTCGCGCCCAACTACGAGACCCTGCTGGTCTTCCGCGCCCTCCAGGGCCTCGGTTTCGGCGGCGAGTGGGCGGTCGGCGCGATCCTCGTCGCCGAGTACGCGAGCGCCAAGAACCGAGGCCGCACGCTCGGCGCGATCCAGAGTTCCTGGGCGGTGGGCTGGGGCCTCGCCGCGATCGTCTACACCGTGGTGTTCCAGTTCCTGGACGACGATCTCGCCTGGCGCGTGATGTTCTGGACGGGCGCGCTGCCCGCCCTCCTGGTGATCTATGTGCGCCGCAATGTGCACGATGCCCCGGAGGCGGCCGCCGAGCGCCAGAAGAGCGCCCACAAGGGGTCGTTCACGGCCATTTTCAAGCCGGGTCTGCTGCGCGTCACGTGCTTCGCGGTACTTCTGTCCACGGGCGTGCAGGGCGGCTACTACACGCTGGCCACCTGGGTACCGACGTATCTGAAGACCGAGCGCGGCCTGACCGTCGTCAACACCGGCGGCTACCTCATCTTCCTGATCTCCGGTGCCTTCATCGGCTATCTCACCGGCGGCTATCTCACCGACAAGCTCGGCCGGAAGCGGAACATCGCGCTCTTCGCGTTCCTCTCCGCGGCCAGCATCCTCGCCTACACGAACATCCCGGAGGGGGCCAACGGCCTTCTCCTTGTGCTCGGTTTCCCGTTGGGCTTCTGTATGTCGGCGATCTTCAGCGGCTTCGGTTCCTTCCTCAGCGAGCTGTATCCGGCCGCCGTGCGCGGCACCGGCCAGGGATTCACGTACAACACCGGACGGGCGGTCGGCGCGGTCTTCCCGACCATGGTCGGCTTCCTCGCCGACAGCTGGGGCGTCGGCGGTGCGCTGATCTTCGGAGCACTCGGGTACGGACTCGCCGTCATCGCGCTGTTCGGCCTCCCCGAGACGCGAGGGAGGGAACTCCTGTGACCGGGCACGCGCGCGTGGACGACGCCCCGGTGAACCGCACCGCTGAGGAGGCCCGAGCGGCGTTCCGCGCGGGCGAGACGAGTGCGACCGCGGGCTGGGCGGCGGGTTTCACCCAGGCCAACCTCATCTCCGTCCCCGCCGACTGGGCGTACGAGATGCTCCTGTTCTGCCAGCGGAACCCCAAGCCCTGCCCGGTGCTCGATGTCACGGACGCAGGCTCCTGGGGCACGCCGCTGGCCCCGGACGCCGATCTGCGGACGGATCTGCCGCGCTACCGCGTGTGGGAGCACGGCGAGCTGATTGACGAGCCCACGGACGTCGTCGACCGCTGGCGGGACGACCTGGTGTCGTTCCTCATCGGGTGCAGCTTCACCTTCGAGTGGGCGCTCGCCGACGCCGGGGTGCCGCTGCGCCACATCGAGCAGGGCCGCAACGTCCCGATGTACGTGACCGCGCGCCCCTGCCGCCCCGCGGGCCGGCTGCACGGCCCCATGGTGGTGTCGATGCGGCCGGTCCCGCCCGGCCGTCTCGCCGACGCCATCAGGGAGAGCGCCCTGATGCCGGCGGTGCACGGGAGCCCGGTGCACTGCGGCGATCCCTCGGGGCTCGGCATCGAGGATCTGGGCCGGCCCGACTTCGGCGACCCGGTGGTGGCCGAGCCGGACGACATCCCGGTGTTCTGGGCGTGCGGGGTTACACCGCAGGCCGCGGTGATGGCGTCGAGGCCGCCCTTCGCGATCACGCACGCGCCGGGCCGTATGTTCGTCACCGACGCCCGCGACGAGCGGTACCGCGTGGCCTGACCGTCGAAGCCCCTCACCTGAGCACCGAGAACCAGCAGGAGACCTCCGCAGATGAGTACCGCCTCCATCGATCTCAACGCCGACCTGGGCGAGGGCTTCGGCCGTTGGCACCTCACCGACGACGAGCAGTTGCTGTCCGTCGTCACCAGCGCCAACGTGGCCTGCGGCTTCCACGCGGGGGACGCGGTCACCATGCGCAGGGTGTGCGCACTGGCCGCCGAGCGCGGGGTGCGGATCGGGGCGCAGGTCTCCTACCGCGACCTCGCGGGCTTCGGGCGGCGCGCGATGGACGTGCCGCCCGAGGAGCTGGCGGCCGAAGTGGCCTACCAGATCGGCGCCCTGGAGGTCTTCGCGCGCGCGGCGGGCACGCGCGTGTCGTACGTGAAGCCGCACGGCGCGCTCTACAACCGTGTCGTCCACGACGAGGACCAGGCCCGCGCGGTCGTCGAGGGCGTCCGGCTCGCCGGCGCCTCGCTGCCCCTCCTCGGGCTGCCCGGCTCCCGCCTCCTGGAGACGGCGGACAGGGCCGGGCTTCCGGTCGTCACCGAGGCATTCGCGGACCGTGCCTACACCGAAGAGGGCACGTTGGTCCCGCGGGGCAGCGAGGGAGCCGTCATCACGGAGGCGGACGCCGTCGTCGAACGGTCCCTCGGGATGGCCCGCTTCGGTGTCGTCACCTCCCAGGGGGGCGGCGAGATCGCGGTCCGCGCGCGGTCGCTGTGCCTGCACGGCGACACTCCCGGGGCCGTGGACCTGGCCCGCCGCGTCCGGGCCCGCCTGGAGTCCGCGGGTGTGCGCGTGGAGGCCTTCGCGTGAGAGCGCTGCCGGTGGGCGAGCAGGCCCTGCTCGTCGAACTCGCCGACGGCACCGAGGCCCAGGCGCTCCACGCCGAGCTGCTGCGCCGCCGCGCGGCCGGGACCCTGCGCGTGCGGGAGATCGTCCCCGCGGCCCGCACAGTGCTCCTCGACGGCCTCGACGAGCCCGACCGGGTCCGGGCCGAACTGCCCGGCTGGGAGATCCCGCCGCTGCCCGAGCGCGCGGAGGCCGTCCTGGAGATCCCGGTCCGGTACGACGGGCCGGACCTCGCGGACGTCGCCGCGCACTGGGGCGTGAGCGTGCCGGAGGTGGCGCGGATCCACGCGGCGGCCGAATTCCGCGTGGCCTTCTGCGGGTTCGCGCCGGGCTTCGGGTATCTGACCGGGCTGCCCGAACGGTACGAGGTGCCGCGCAGGGCCACGCCCCGCACCTCCGTCCCCGAGGGCAGCGTCGCCCTTGCCGGTCCGTACACGGGCGTCTACCCGCGCGCCTCGCCCGGCGGCTGGCAGCTGATCGGCTCGACGGACGCCGTGCTGTGGGACCACGCGCGCGTGCCCGCCGCCCTGCTCTCTCCCGGCGTCCGCGTCCGCTTCGTACCTCACGCGTTCCCGCTCCGCGAGCCACCAGGAGATTCCCTGTACGAGCCGCCCGTGGACCCACCGCCCGCCTCGCCCGGCCGGGCGCCGGAGGGCCGATGACCGACCGTGCCTTCGCTGTCGTGCGGGCCGGGGCCCTGACGACCGTCCAGGACCTGGGGCGCCCCGGCCACGCCCACCTGGGGGTGCCCCGCTCGGGCGCCCTTGACGCACCAGCGGCCCGCTTGGTCAACCGGCTCGTCGGCAACGTGCCCGGCGCGGCCGTCCTGGAGACCACCCTCACCGGCTGTGCCCTGAGCCCCCGCCGCCTCGTGACGGTGGCGGTCGGCGGCGCCCCCTGCCCGGTGACCGTGGACGGCCGCCCCGCTCCCTGGGGTGCACCGGTGCGGGTGCCCGCGGGAGCGCTCCTGGAGGTCGGACCGGCACTCTCCGGAGTACGTTGCTATGTCGCGTTCGACGGCGGGGTGGCCGTCGCCCCGGTGCTCGGCAGCCGCTCCACCGACCTGCTCTCCGGTCTCGGCCCGCCCCCGCTCGCGGACGGCGCCGTGCTGCCGCTCGGCGCCCCGAGCTGCACGTACGCGCGCGTGGACACGGTCCCGCAGCCCGCTCCGCCCCGTGAACTTGTGCTGCGGGTGACGCTCGGGCCCCGCGCCGACTGGTTCACGCGGGCCGCGCTGGAGACGTTCACCACGCGCGCGTACCGGTTGTCATCGGCGAGCAATCGCATCGGTCTGCGCACCGAGGGCCCCGCTCTGGAGCGGGCGGTCCTGGGGGAGCTGCCGAGCGAGGGGATGGTGCTCGGCGCGGTGCAGGTGCCGCCGGACGGCAGGCCGGTCGTCTTCCTTGCCGATCACCCGACCACGGGCGGCTATCCGGTGGTGGCGGTCGTGCGGGAGGCCGACCTCGCCGCGGCGGCCCAGGCGGCGCCGGGCACGCCGGTGCGCTTCGTCCGTGCGGGGCGGTGCTGAGCCGCCGCGGCCCGGCGAGGAATCGCCGGCCGGAGGGGTTACACGGCGGGGGCGTCGGCGTCGGGCCCGATCCTGCTGCGTACCGCCGTCTGTACCTCGTCCTCCTCGGCGGGGTCCGCGGCGAGCCTGCGCAGGCGGTTGACCACGCGCGCGTCGCCGGTCTCGGCGTGCCGTGCGGCGACCCCGCGGGTGGTCTCCTCGCAGTCCCACAGGCATTCGACGGCGAAGCCCGCGGCGAAGGTCGGGTCGGTGGCGGCCAGCGCACGGGCGGCGCGCCCGCGCAGGTGGGAGGAGGCGGTCTCTCGGTACACGTGCCGCAGCACGGGGGCGGCGCAGGCGATGCCGAGGCGTCCCGCGCCGTCGACGAGGGTCCACAGCGTCGGCGCGTCGGGTCCCTCGCCGCGGACCGCCTCGCGCAGTGCGGCGAGGACGAGCTTGCTGTCCTGGGCGCCGCCCCGGCAGGCGAGCACGCGTCCTGCGGCGGCGCCCAGGGCGTCGGGGCGGTACGCCCAGCGCCGGGCCCGCTCGACGGCGGCGGCGCCGCCCATCCGTTCGAAGGCCTCGGTCGCGGCGTCCACTACGACCGCGGAGTGGCTCTCGGCGGCGGACTCGATGAGGTCGAGGACGGCGGGGTCGTGGGAGTCGGCCAGGTAGCGCAGGGCCGTGCCGCGCGCCCCGTCGGAGCCGTCGCGGGCGGCCTCGACGATCTCGGGCCGGTCTTCGGGCCCCGCGACGGCGCTCAGGCAGCGGGCGGCGGGCACATGCAGCACGGCGCCGCGCTCAAGGCCCTCCTGCGCCCAGTCGAAGACGGCCTTGACGCTCCAGCCGGGGCGGGGGCCCGCGGGCCGCATCTGGCGCTGCCAGCGGTCGAAGGAGCCCTGTTCCCGCGCGGCTCGCACACGGGCGCCGATATCGGCGCGGGGGTCCTCCTCCCACAGCCGCCAGGGCCGGGGTTCGTAGGCGTCGCGGACTGTGGCGGCCAGCTCGGCCTCGCCCTCCGCGTCGGCGGGGAACCTGGCGAGCACGGGGGCGGCGAGGGCGCGCAGGCCCGCGTCGTCGTCGCGCAGGGCCAGCTCGTCGAGGGCCCACGCCCAGTTCGCGCCGCAGGCCGCGTACTTGCGCAGGAGCCCCAGGGCGTCGTGCCTGCCGTACGAGGCGAGGTGCCCGAGGACGGCGAGGGCGAGCCCGGTGCGCGAGTCGTCCGTGTCCAGGACGTCCTCGGCGTCGAAGAGGTGGCGCTCGATCTCGCCGAGCCCGCCGTGCAGGTCGAGGTAGAGCCGGGCGTAGTACAGCGAGCGGTTCTCCACCTGCCAGTCGTGGCGGGGATCGTTGAGCACGCAGTGGTCGAGGGCGGCGAGCGCCTCGGACCGTGGTGCCGTGAGTGCGTGCAGCGTGCCGTCGCCGCGGCCCCGCTGCAGCAGGCCGAGCAGCGTACCGCTGGGCGCTATGACCGGATCGAACATGGGAAACAGCCTCACATCAAGCGTCGACGCAACCGGGAATCACGCATTACCTGGCCGCGCGCCAACACGTCGGGCCGCCCGCCGTCTTTTGCTTGTCGAAGACCATCTTCCTCTGCCTCTCGTCCGTGGCCCTAAGGGATCCCGGACAGAGGTCCGGGGGCGGGCCGCTCACGGCCCACGCGGTGCGGCACCATTTGCCCCACCGTCGCGTCCGTGAATCACGTCGTCATGATGACCCGGCGGTCATGTCCGCCGCGACCACATTTCCTGCGCCCCCGTAGCTGCTGGTCGAGTACCCGCTCAGGCGGCCCCGAACAGCTTCAGCAACTCCGTCTTCTGGAACATCCGTGCGGTGTCCACCGCCGACGGCGTCCCCGCGTTCGGGTCGGCCCCGCCGTCCAGGAGGGCGCGGATCACCGAGTCGGCGCCCTTGAAGACGGCTCCGGCGAGCGGTGTCTGACCCCGGTCGTTGGCGCGGTTCGCGTCGCCGCCGCGCTCCAGGAGGGCGCGGACGGCCTCGGCGTGCCCGTGGTAGGCCGCCAGCATCACGAGCGAGTCGCCGCTGTCATTGGTGAGGTTGGCCGGGACCCCCGCGTCGACGTACGCCGCGAGCGCCGCCGTGTCCCCCTGGCGTGCCAGATCGAAGATCTTGGTCGCCAGCTCCACGACCTCGGGGTCGGGGGCTTCGCTCATGGGGTCGTCCGCCTTTCTGGGATGCGCCGCGTGTACGGCCGTACGAGTGAATCGACAGGGTACTGCCCCGGCGGGCACATGACGCGGCCCGGCCGAGGCAAAGATCACGGCAGGCACGGAAGACGGCCTGACCTGCTACTCGACGCCCCGGCAGGGCTCTGCCATTGGAGGGAAATTCAGAGAATTTCACTCATTTGCACCTTTTGTCGTATGGATACATGCTGTGAACCTGGAAGAACTCATGGTGACTGTCCCCACCACCTCAGGAGAAGCGTCATGGTCCTTTCCATCTCGGGCGTCGTACTGCTCGGAATCATCGTCTTCCTCTTCTTCCGCAAGGACGGCCTCAAGGCCTCGCACGCCGTGGTCTGCGCACTCTTCGGCTTCTTCATGGCGGGCACCGCCATCGCCCCGAGCATCAAGGCGGGCAGCGCGAGCCTCGCGAGCCTCCTCGGCGGGATCAAGTTCTAAAGGCTCATCCCTTCATACGCACTCCAGGAGACCGACGTGGCCAGGCGCCCACTCCCCCGCATCCTGAGTAACGGCACCGTGTCCCTCGCGCGCAGCCGGGAGCTGGCACGGTCGGCCGCGGACAGCGCCACCGACGTTCTCCACCCGCTGATCACGATCGCTCGTGGACTGCGCCGGCTGGCTGCCGCCGGGCGGCGCAGGTGGGCCGACACCCCCAAGGACCGGCGCGGACCGCTGCTGTTCCTCGTGGCCTCCGTGGTCCTGGTCGTGGCCCTCGTCCCCTACGGGCCGATGCTCGCCCTCGTCTCCTTGATGGCGGCCGCCGGATGGACGGGCCGCGAGCGCACGGCGCCCGCGCCCGAGGGCCCGGACGAGGCCCAGGCGCAGCGGTTGCAGTGCCTCTACGAAGCGCTCGTTCCGTACTTCTCGGTCCCCGAGGACCCCGCCCCGCTCTTCACGCACGGCGGCGCCTGGGACAAGGCCTTCACCACCTACGAGTTCGACGACACCGGTCGCGTCTCCCGGCTGGTGGTGCAGTACCCCGCGTACTTCACGGACGGCGAGGCCGAGTCCCGCGCGCGGATCGAACAGCTGCTGCACGCGAAGTCGGGCCGCGGACGCGAATACCACTTCGCGTGGGACGAGGAGAGCAACGAACTCACCGTCACCGTCCTGCCCCCGCTCCCCACCGACATCGCCGCCCAGCGCTTCGTCACCAACCCCGGGGAGACCGTCCTCGGCTTCACCGACGAGACCGGCGTCCAGCGCACCCTGCCGGTGACCGACGGCGAGGAGCGCCGCGACGTGCCCCCCGTCGTATGGCGCACCGGCCCCCGCTCCACGGAGCCCCACCTGCTGATCGCGGGCCGTCCCGGCACCGGCACGACGACGCTGCTGCGCTCCATCGCCCTCCAGGCGCTCCAGTACGGCGATGTCCTCATCGTCGAGGGCGGCGGCACCGGCGACTACGCGTGCCTGACGGGCCGCGACGGGGTGCTTGCCATCGAGTGCGGGCTCGCCGGGGCGCTCGCGAGCCTCGAATGGGCCGCGCACGAGACCGAGCGCAGGCTCATCGCCGCCAACCGCGCCCGGCAGGCGGGCCACCCGCCGCCGGAGGACACCAAGCGCCCCCTGTGGATCCTCCTCGACCGGCCGAGCGCGCTCGGTCACCTCGCCGCGGCCGACGGGCGCAACGACCCCCAGTCGCTGCTCCAGGTCCCGCTGCGGCACGGCAGGGCGGCGAACGTGACGGTGGCCGTGGCGGACCAGCTGGACTGCCTGGACGCCCTCAGCGACGCCGTGCACCAGCACACGCGCGCGCGTGTGGTGCTCGGACCGGCCGCCCCCGACCAGCTTGCGGAGGTCCTCGGAGCGCCGCCCCACACGACGCCCACCGCGGAGGTCCCGCCCGGCCGGGGCTACGCGCGCCTCGGCGCTGGCCCGGTGCACCGCCTCCAGGTGCCCGCGACGCCCGATCCCTACGACGACGCGACCAGCGAGGCGCACCGCAGGGCGGTCATGGAGCTGCTGCCGGAGCGCAGCACTCCGGCGGACACGCTCCCCGCCGACGACCTGCCCGAGGAGATCACGGAGGCGGAACCGGTCCCCGCCGAGAGCTGAGCCCCAGCCCAGGCAGGCTCAGACTCAAGCTCAGGCCACGAACGGATACGCGATCTCCGCACCCGTACCGGCGCCCGTCTCCACCAGGCGGGCGGCGGCGGCCAGACGCACCGCGGCCTCCTCGGCCACCGCACCCGCCACGGTGAACGGCAGTCGCACATACCCCTCGAAGGCCCCGTCGACACCGAAGCGCGGCCCTGACGGAACCCGCACCCCCACGCGCTCGCCCACCTCTGCGAGGCGCGACCCCGACAGGCCCCCGGTGCGCACCCACAGCGTCAGACCGCCGCGCGGCACCTCGAACTCCCAGCCGGGCAGCTCGCGGCGCACGGCGGCGACCAGCGCGTCGCGGTTCTCCCTCGCCTGCTCCCTGCGCACGTCCACGGCGGCCTCCCAGCCTCCGGTGTTCAGCAGCCAGTTCACGGCGAGCTGTTCCAGGACGGGGGTGCCCAGATCGGCGTACGCGCGTGCCGCGACGAGGCTGCGGATCACGTCGGGGGCGGCCCGCACCCAGCCGATCCGCATGCCCGCCCAGAACGCCTTGCTCGCCGAGCCGACGGTGATGACGGTGGAGCCCGCGGGGTCGAACCCGCAGACGGGGCGCGGCATGTCGAGCTCCGGTTCGAGGCTGAGTTCGCTCATCGTCTCGTCGACGACGAGGACCGTGCCCGCCGAGCGGGCCGCCTCGACCAGCTGCCTGCGCTGGTCCTCGCTCGCGAGCGCGCCGGTGGGGTTGTGGAAGTCCGCGACGACGTACGCGAGCCGGGGCGCCGCGTCGCGCAGGACCTGCCGCCAGCGGTCCATGTCCCAGCCCTGAAGGCCCTCGGCCATGGCGACGGGGACGAGCCGGGCGCCCGCCTCCCGCATCAGCTGGAGGATGTTGGCGTACGAGGGGGACTCGACGGCGATCCGTTCGCCGCGCCCGGCGAAGAGGTGGCAGATCGCGTCGATGGCGCCCATCGCACCGGTGGTGACCATGATCTGCTCGGGCATGGTCGGGATCCCGCGCGCGGTGTAGCGCTCGGCGAGCATCTCGCGCAGGGCGGGCAGGCCCGCCGGGTAGTCACCGTGCGTGTGGGCGTACGGCGGAAGCGCTTCGAGGGCGCCCTGGACGGAGCGGGTGAGCCAGGGCTCGGGCGCGGGCAGCGCGGCGCAGCCCAGGTCGATCATGGAGCCGAGCGCCTCGGGCGGCAGCGGTTCGAGCCCGCGCGCGGGAAGCGGGTTCCCGGCCGGGACGGCCGTCCAGCTGCCCGCTCCCCTGCGGGACTCCAGGAAGCCCTCGGTGCGCAGCGCCTCATAGGCGGCGGCCACCGTGGTGCGGCTGACGGCGAGCGCCACCGCGAGCTCGCGCTCCGCGGGCAGGCGGGCGGCGACGGGGACGCGTCCTTCGAGGACGAGCAGCCGGATGCCGTCGGCGAGGGCGCGGTAGGCGGGCGGGCGGCGGGTGCCCGTGCCGCTGGGGCGCGCCTGCTGGGAGGCGAGGAGCCGGGCGAGCTGAGTCGAACCCATCGCCGAAGTCCACTGAGCCATGATTCCCAGTCCACCTTCCCCGAATTGGCCATGGTTGCGGTGTGCTTGCAAGCCACAGGGTGTCATGTGTCGGGCCACTATCACCAGCAGGGGGAGACCACGTGACCGGGACGAAGCCACATCTCACACGACGGCTGGCGCGGTTGTACGCCGGTCTGACGCTCTACGGGGCCAGCTCCGCGCTGATCGTGGCCGCGGGGCTCGGCTCCGAGCCGTGGAACGTGCTCAACCAGGGTCTGGCCACGCTGACGGGTCTGTCCATCGGTGTCGTCTCGATCATCGTCGGCGCCGCGGTCCTGCTGCTGTGGATCCCCCTGCGGCAGCGCCCGGGGCTCGGCACCGTGTCGAACGTCTTCGTCTGCGGCCTTTCGATGGACGCCACCCTGGCGCTGCTGCCGGACGCGGACACCCTCGCCACCCGCGTCCCCTTGGTGGTGGCGGGCGTCGTCCTCAACGGCGTGGCGACCGGCCTGTACATCACCGCCTCCTTCGGGCCCGGCCCGCGCGACGGCCTGATGACGGGCCTGCACCGGCGCACCGGCCGCTCGATCCGCCTGATGCGCACCCTCATCGAGGTGACGGTCGTCGCCACCGGCTTCGCGCTCGGCGGCACGGTCGGCTTCGGCACGGTCCTGTACGCGCTCGCCATCGGCCCGCTCGCCCAGTTCTTCCTGCGCCGCTTCGCCCTCCCCGAGCCCGCGCCCACGCCCGCCGCGGGAGAGGTCACGCCCGTCGGCGACCCCTCGGAGCACGCGATACTTCAGCGGTGACCACGCGCGTACGCCACCCCTACCTCGCTCACCCGGGCCCGCTCGCCCTCGCCCACCGCGGGGGCGCCGCCGACGGCCTGGAGAACACCGCCGCGGCCTTCCGGCGCGCCGTCGGTCTCGGCTACCGGTACATCGAGACCGACGTGCACGCGACTGCCGACGGCCGCCTCGTCGCCTTCCACGACGCGACGCTCGACCGCGTGACGGACGCGGCGGGGCCCATCGCCGGCCTCCCGTGGAGCGAGGTGAGCCACGCGCGCGTGGCCGGCAGTGAACCGGTGCCCCTCTTCGAAGAGCTCCTGGAGACCTTCCCCGAGGTGCGCTGGAACGTGGACGTGAAGGCCGAGCCCGCCCTCCTGCCGCTCCTCGACCTGATCCGCCGCACCGGCTCCTGGGACCGGATTTGCGTCGGCTCGTTCTCCGAGGCGCGCGTGGCCCGGGCCCAGCGCCTGGCGGGCCCCCGCCTCGCCACCTCGCTCGGCACGCGCGGCGTGGCGGCGCTGCGCCTGCGGTCGTACGGCCTTCCGGTGGCCCCGCGCCCCTCGGCGGTCTGCGCGCAGGTGCCCGAGCGGCACGCCGGGATCCGGGTGGTCGACCGGCGCTTCGTCCGCGCCGCCCACGCGCGCGGGCTCCAGGTCCACGTGTGGACCGTCAACGACGCCGAGCGGATGGCCGCCCTGCTCGACCTGGGCGTGGATGGCATAGTTTCCGATCACATCGAGACGCTGCGCGAGGTGCTGAAGGACCGGGGGAGCTGGGTCTGACCGCCCGAGGGCGGCTCGCACCACGGGGAACAGCGAGGTCACGGGTGAGCACCGACACCGTGCGGACGGCGGCCGCCGAAACCGCGGAACGACGGCGTGAGCAGCGGGGCTGGTACTTCTACGACTGGGCGTGCTCGGTCTACTCGACGAGTGTCCTGACCGTGTTCCTCGGCCCCTACCTCACGGAGATCGCCAAGGCGGCGGCCGACCCCGAGGGGTATGTGCACCCGCTGGGCATCCCGGTCCGCGCGGGGTCCTTCTTCGCGTACACCGTCTCCGCCTCGGTGATCGTGTCGGTCTTCGTGATGCCGCTGGCGGGCGCCGCCGCCGACCGTACGGGGCGCAAGAAGCCCCTGCTCGCGGCGGCCGCGTATCTGGGCGCGGCCGCGACAGCGGGCATGTTCTTCCTGGACGGCGACCGCTATCTGCTCGGCGGTCTCCTGCTGATCGTCGCCAACGCCTCGCTCGCCGTCTCGATGGTGCTCTACAACTCCTATCTGCCGCAGATCGCGCCTCCGGAGGAGCGCGACGCGGTCTCCTCGCGCGGCTGGGCCTTCGGCTACGCGTCCGGGGCCCTGGTCCTCGTGGCCGACCTCGTGCTCTTCCTAGCCCATGACAGCTTCGGCGTCTCGGAGTCGACCGCGGTCCGCATCTGTCTGGCCTCGGCCGGGGTGTGGTGGGGCGCCTTCACCCTCGTACCCCTGAAGCGGCTGCGGGACCGGCGGACGGCGCCTCTCGAGGGCTCCGGAGAGCGGGGTGGTCTGCGCCAGCTGGTGGCGACGGTGCGGGACATGCGCCGCCACCCCCACACGCTCGCCTTCCTGCTGGCCTATCTCGTCTACAACGACGGGGTCCAGACGGTGATCTCGCAGGCGTCCGTCTACGGCTCCGAGGAGCTGGGGCTCGAACAGTCCACGCTGATCGTGGCGGTCCTGCTGGTGCAGCTGCTCGCGGTGGCGGGCGCCCTCGGGATGGGCAGGCTGGCCCGGACGTACGGCGCCAAGCGCACCATTCTCGGCTCCCTCGTCGCCTGGACGGTGACGATCGGGGCGGGCTACTTCTTGCCCGCGGGGGCGCCCGCGTGGTTCTTCGTCCTCGCGGCGGGGATCGGCCTGGTCCTCGGCGGCACACAGGCGTTGTCCCGCTCGCTCTTCTCGCACCTGGTGCCGCGCGGCAAGGAGGCCGAGTACTTCTCGGCGTACGAGATCAGCGACCGCGGCATGGCCTGGCTCGGACCGCTGATCTTCGGCCTCACCTACCAGCTCACGGGGAGCTACCGGGACGCGATCGTCTCTCTCGTCGCCTTCTTCCTGCTCGGATTCGCGCTGCTCGCGAGGGTGCCGGTGAGGCGTGCGGTGCGCGACGCGGGGAACCCCGTACCCGACCGGATTTAGCAACTGAGGGCAAAGGGCGGTAGTGTACGCGTTTGGCCTGCCAGGCGGACCGTTACTGCGAGCTGAGGAATCAGAAACGCTGGGTGACATCTGCTGCCAGATGTGACAAACCGGGCACTGGTGGGTACAACAAGGGGCGGCATACGACGGCGACGCATGACCCTGAACGGGAATCTTTACCGCCGACCGGACGTTGACCGGATGACGACGACAGCGACACCTGTCCTGTGGGCGACAAGCCCGGGAGGCACGATTCATGAGTGAGCGAGCTCTTCGCGGCACGCGTCTTGTGGTGACTAGCTACGAGACCGACCGCGGCATCGACCTGGCTCCGCGCCAGGCCGTGGAGTACGCATGCCAGAACGGACATCGTTTCGAGATGCCGTTCTCGGTCGAGGCGGAGATCCCGCCGGAGTGGGAGTGCAAGGTCTGCGGGGCCCAGGCACTCCTGGTAGACGGCGACGGACCTGAGGAAAAGAAGGGCAAGCCGGCGCGTACGCACTGGGACATGCTCATGGAGCGCCGTACCCGAGAGGAACTCGAAGAGGTCCTGGAGGAGCGCTTGGCGGTCCTTCGGTCCGGCGCGATGAACATCGCGGTGCATCCGCGGGACAGCCGCAAGTCCGCCTGACAACGGACCCGGCACCCCACCGCACAGCACACACACGAGGGCCGGGGCCACTGCTCAGCAGTGGCCCCGGCCCTCGTGCGCTTTTCCGCGGGCTCGTGCGCGGCCCCCCGTGCCCGTCAGCGCGGCAGCTGCGGGTCGTCCGGGCGAGGGCCGCGCGCCGGCGGCTCGTCCTTGATGACCTCGCCCTGGACGACCTTGCCGTCGGGACGGTGCATGCGCGCCTGCTGGAAGGCGTCGCCGAGGCCGCCGGGCGTCGCCTCGCGCATCATGCGCATCTTGCGTTCGATGGCCCCCTCCGCGTACCGCCCGAGGGCCTTCTGGACCGGCGGCACAAGCAGGACCAGCCCCAGGGCGTCCGAGATCAGCCCCGGCAGGATGATCAGCAGGCCGCCCAGCATCGTCAGGGCCCCGCCGCCGCCCGCGGCGGCCTCGGACTGGGGCTGGGGCGCCACGCCGCTCTGCTGCTGTTGCACGGCCTCGCTGAGCTTGCGGAAGGCCCTGCGCCCGGCCCGCTTGATCACCGCGGAGCCGAGCACCAGGCCGCCCACCAGGAGCAGCAGGACCACGAACCCGCTCGTGGCGCCCGCCACGACGGTGAGCAGCCAGATCTCCAGGACGAGCCACGCGGCGATGCCGAGCGGCAGGAACCTCAGGGGCCCCGAGCGTCTGGTCTTGGCGGGTGGGATGGGAGGCGGTGCGCCAGTCGTCATGCTCCCAGTGTGCCTGGGACGGCCTCAGGCCGGGATAAGGGGGATGATCAAGAAGGCCGGGGCGGGAAGTCGCTGATCAAGGCGGCACAGGCTCTCAGGGCTGCTTGCGGCCGATGACCCGGCCGACGCGCTCCCCGACGCCCCAGGCGGTGACCCGCCACAGCGCCTCGACGACGATGTTCTGGCTCATCTTGCTGTCCCCCAGCTCCCGCTCGACGAAGGTGATGGGTACCTCGACGACGTGGTAGCCCGCCTTGATCGCGCGTCGCGCGAGGTCGACCTGGAAGCAGTAGCCCTGCGACTCGACCTCGGCGAGGCCGAGGCCCTCCAGGGTCTCGCGGCGGAAGGCGCGGTAGCCGCCCGTCACGTCGCGGATCGGCACGTCCAGCAGGAGGCGCGAGTAGGTACTGCCGCCGCGGGAGATGAACTCGCGGTGCTTGGGCCAGTTCACCACCCGGCCGCCCGGCACCCAGCGCGAGCCGAGCACGAGGTCGGCGCCCTTGAGCGCGGTCAGCAGCCGGGGCAGCTCCTCGGGCTGGTGGGAGCCGTCGGCGTCCATCTCGATGAGCACGCCGTAGCCGTTCTCGAGCCCCCAGCGGAAGCCCGCGAGATAGGCGGCGCCGAGCCCTTCCTTGCCCTTGCGGTGCAGTACGTGGACCTGCTCGTCCTCGGCCGCCAGCTCGTCGGCGAGCTTGCCGGTGCCGTCGGGGCTGTTGTCGTCGGCGATCAGGACGTGCGCGTCCGGCACGGAAGCCCGCACCCGGCCGACGATCGCCTGGATGTTCTCCGCCTCGTCATAGGTCGGAATGATCACCAAGGCCGTGCCGAGCGCGCCGAACTGCCTCCCCTGGTCCCCCGCTTCGGAGACCCGACCGCCGTCGTTCACTACTGCCCCTTCGTTTGTACGCAGAGGACCACCATAGTGGCCGCGGCCTGCGCCTCAGCGGCGGCACGGAGGTCGGCGGATCCAGGACTGCGGATCGGGGCCCGGCGCCCTTCGGGCCGGCCCGGGACCCGCTGGCTGCGGATCGACCGAAAGCCGTTGTCTACTGAGCGTCCGGGCCCGACCCGGGTCACACCTGCCGACCGGCTGATACGTTCCCGCGCCTCCGCGTCGCGGACGCTGGATCTGGCTCCCAGCGGTGGTGCGCCGGTGCGGCACACCACCCATGACCCAGCGGCGTTCGACGACTGCGTGGAGGTCCGCCGGTCGGACGTCCTGTGGTGGACCCGGCCGAACCTACCGGCCCACGGCGGCTCTCTGTCAATAGCCCTGTGAACTGCGGTGTTGTTGAAGACCGCCAGGTCAGTGCCGAGGATACGCAGGTCGTACGGAGCCCTGGCGGGCCGGGATCGGCGCCGCGCACCGCCGGGACATCACTCGTCCGGCCCCACATGGACCGGCCGACCGGCCACCACGGTGCGCAGGCAGACGGGGAGTTCGGCCCCCGGCGACAGGTCGGGCAGGCCGGGCGTGCCCGAGCGCGGGTCGGTCGACCAGCGGGCGACGCGGTCGTCAGGGGCCTGCACCACCAGATCGGCGGTGCGCCACACGGCGTAGTCCGCGGGCGCGCCCGGCACCAGGAGGCCCGCGTCGTCACGGCCGACGGCCCGCCAGCCGCCCCGGGTGTGGGCGGTGAACGCGGCGCGCACGGAGACGCGGTGCTCGGGCGTGCGGTGGAAGGCAGCGGCGCGGACCGTGCCCCAGGGGTCGAGGGGCGTCACGGGGCTGTCGGAGCCGAAGGCGAGGGGCACGCCGGTGCGCAGGAGGGCCGCGAACGGGTTGAGGGAGCGGGCCCGTTCGACGCCGAGGCGCATGGCGTACATGCCGTCATCGCCGCCCCACAGGGCGTCGAAGGCGGGCTGGACGGACGCGGTGAGGCCGAACTCGGCGAACCCCGCGATCGTCTCGGGCGTGAGCATCTCGGCGTGCTCCACGCGGTGCCTCGCGGCCCTCACGCGGGCCAGGCCGACCTTCTCGGCGGCCAGCCGCACTCCGTCGACCACGGAGCCCACCGCGGCGTCCCCGATGGCGTGGAAGCCCGCCTGGAGGCCCGCCTCGGTGCATGCCACGACGTGGGCGGCGACCTCGGCGGCGTCCAGGTGGGCCGTGCCGGTGTGGGCGTCGTCGGCGTACGGCTCGTGGAGGCAGGCGGTGTGCGAGCCGAGGGCGCCGTCCACGAAGAGGTCACCGGCGGCGCCGACCGCCCCCAACTCCCGGGCGCGTGCCACGCCTTCGGGGCCATGCTCGGCCCAGTAGCCGACGACCCGGGGCCCGGCCTCCTCGGCGGCGAGCCGCAGCAGCCCGGTGAAATCGTCCTCGTCGGAGATCTCCGGGCCCGCGCACTCGTGCACGGAGCCGATGCCGAGGGAGGCGGCGCGCTTGAGGGCGGCGCGCTGGGCCTCGGTGCGCTGGGCGGGCGTGATCGCGGCCAGGGCGGCGGCGCGCACCCCGTGGTGGGCGTCGCCGGTCAGGGGGGCGTCCGGGTGGAAGCCGGTGCGCTCGGTGATGCCGGGCACCAGGTCGAGCAGGGCGGTGCTGGCGACCGCCGAGTGGACGTCGATGCGGGAGAGGTAGAGCGGCCGCCCGCCGGTGGCCTCGTCGAGCTCCACGCGCGTGGGCGGGCGGCCGCCGGGCCAGCGGGCCGCGTCCCAGCCGTGGCCGAGCAGGACCTTGTCGTGCGGTCGCGCGGCGACGTGTTCGCGTACGGACACGAGCGCGTCGTCCAGGGAGCGGGCCCCCGAGAGGTCGAGCCCCGTCAGCGCGAGACCGGTGGCCGTGGTGTGCACGTGGGCGTCCGTGAACGCCGGGGTGACCAGGGCTCCTTCGAGGTCGACGACCTCGTCGACGCCGTCCGCGAAGGCGTCCGCCGCGCCCTCGGAGCCGACCCAGGCGACATGGCCGCGCTCGATGACCATCGCGGTCGCGAACGGGTCGGCGGGGCTGTGGACGTCGCCGCCGCGCAGCAGCACGGTGCGGTGGTTCTGGGGGTCCTGCTGGGGGTCCCGGGCGTCGTCGGGGGCGGTGCTCTGGCTCATGGGTCCAGTCTCGCCCCTGCGGGCGCGTGTCCCGCGCGCGGGTCACACCTGGGGCGGGCGCGCCTCGTACGGAGTGGAGAGCACGACGGTCGTGCGCGTGGAGACGCCGGCGAGCGCGCGCAGACGGCTCAGCAGGTGTTCCAGTTCCAGCGGGGTGGCGACGCGCACCTTGAGGATGTAGTTCTCGTCGCCCGCGACGCTGTGGCACGCCTCGATCTCCGGGACGCCCGCGAGGCGCTCGGCGATGTCGTCGGGCGCGCTGGGGTCGAACGGCTTCACCGAGATGAACGCCGTCAGCGGCAGCCCCACGGCCTCGGGGTCCACGACGGCGGCATAGCCGCGGATCACTCCCCGCTGTTCGAGGCGGCGCACCCGCTGGTGCACGGCCGACGTGGACAGGCCCGTGGCCTTGCCCAGGTCGGTGTAGCTCATCCGCCCGTCCTTGACGAGCAGCTGCACGATCTGTCGGTCCAGCTCCTCCATGCGCCGAACCTACAGGGCTCTTGATCCCCACGGATACCCAAGTGATCCCTTCGGTTACCCGAGTGATTCCCTCGCTTACCCGGGCGTCCGCCGGACACGCACGGCGGAGGCAACTCCCCTCGGCATGTGACGAAGACCACACCGCGTTGACCGTGTCCGATGGGATGCCACGATTACCCCTACGACGGGACGGGAAGTGCTTGCTGTGGTCGAGGCCGCAGTGCCTTGTCGGCCCACCCAAGGGGGAGAGTCCCATGCAGAATCTGAAGCGTCCCGGCAGGTCCACTCGCGACAAGCAGCAGCAGGTCGCCGAGCCCGAGCCGGAGGGCGTCGAACCGGCTGACGCCCTTCTCGACGCGTACGACACCTTTGAGATGTACCGCGTGAACTGCCCCGACTGCGGGCAGCCGATCGCACTCCTCGCCGACGAGGACGTCCTGCCCGAGCACGCGCTGTGCCCCACTCCGTGGAACCCGTTCGGGCTCACGGTCTGCACCGGCACGGGCCGGGCGGCCGCGGAGGCCACTCCCGCGGACGAGTCGATGGAGGCTCAGGAACAGGACACCGCCCTGCTCCTGACGCTCCCTCAGGAGCTGGACTGGCGGACGCAGCCGTTCTCGCACGTGGGCGGTCCGGGCTCGCGGCCCTTCCGCGTGCCCCGGCAGCAGCGCCCCGCCGCCTGAGTCACCAGTAGCCGAGTCACCAGTAGCTGCCCTGCACCATGGCCGCGAGGCTGCCGTGGTGCAGGATCAGCGCGTCCGCGTCCTCGGGGGCGCCGGGCGCCTCGGCCTCGCCGAAGTGGACCTGGCGGTAGGCGACGCGCAGCATGACGATCGCGTGCCGCAGCGCCGCGTACAGCGTGTAGAAGTCCATGGCCCGCGGGGTGTGCCCGGTGAGCCGGGCGTACGTCTCCTCGACGCGGTCCCGGCGCAGGAAGTCCGGCAGGCCCGGCTGGCCGAAACTCACCGTCAGATCCTGGAAGAAGCGGTGCAGGTAGACCAGCCAGCCGAGGTCGACCTCGCGCGGCGCGAGGGCTGCCATCTCCCAGTCGAGGACGGCCGCGGGCTCGAAGCCGGCGTAGACGATGTTCCCGATGCGCGCGTCGCCCCAGTTGAGGACGGGCGCGCCTTCGGTGTGCGGCCACAGCTCTTCGAGGCGGTCGAAGGCGCTCTCGATGAGGGGCGAGCGGGGCAGTCCGCTCACCACCCATGCGTAGTAGGCGCGTTGGGCCGTGACATGGCGGCGCAAGGGGCTTCCCTCACCAGGCAGCGCGAGGAACTGTGCTTCGTCCGCCGGGACTTGGTCGTGCAGGCGGGCCACGATCCGCACCGATGCCTCCTCCAGCCGCGCGCGTTCGGCGTCGGTCGCGGCGTGCAGCCAGTTCCCCTCGTAGGTGTAGGGCATGACGTCCGGCGGTACGCGGCCCTCGACCCGTTCCATGACGAGGAAGGGCACGCCGAGCGGGCGGGGGTCCTTTTCGAGCCACAGGACGCGCGGCACCGGCAGGTCGGTGCGTTCGGCGACGAGCCGCATCGTGCGGTACTGGCGCGGCATGTCGTAGACGGGGAAGACCGTGTACGCCGCCGGGTCGGCCGCAAGGCGCAACGCGCAGCCGCGCAGGGGTGGTTCGGGGTGTTCGACGGTGAAGAGCAGGGTCTCGCTGGACATGCCGTTGGACTCGGGGACGGTCACATCGACGGCCTTGGCGCCTGGCAGGCGGGTGTCGAGCCAGGCGGTGAGCCGGCGCGCGAGCTCTTCCGGTTCGCGCGTGGTGGTGCGGGGGCGGGGCGTCGATGCCATGGCCGTGCTCCTTCCTCGCGGGGCGGTCGGGTCTTCGCGACGCGCCTCAGGGCGCCACGGAGTCGAATCCGGTGAAGCCGCTCGGGTCGTGGCGGCCGAAGCTGCCGTGCTCGAAAATGCCGTACCCCGTCCGCCCGTCGAGGGTGAAGCGCGCCGCGTGGTCGATGACTCCGTACGCGGCGAGCGGATGCGCCGCGGGGTCCGAGAGGTCGTAGACGCGGCGGTCGGTCCAGTCGCGGCCGCGCCAGGTGCCGTGCTGCCAGTCGTCGGCGGGCGGATATCCGGCACCCACGGCCAGCGGCAGCGAGGCGAGGATCTCGACGCCGAGTTCCAGGGGCTTGGGGTCGCCGGGGTCGGTGAGGTGGATGAGGGCGTGCTCGGGGTGCCGGGTGCCTGGGCGGTAGGTGATGTCGGTGCGGGGCCAGCCGAGTTGGCGGTCGCGCAGGCCGGGGCGGACGAGGGTGGCGTCGTTCAGGGTGCGGTAGCCGTCCGCGTCCTCCTGCGTGATGACCATCAGGAAGCGGTCGTCGAAGCGGACCGGGCACCAGATCCAGTGGAAGCCCTCGGTGGCGAACTCCTCTTCCAGGAGCCCGCGTTCCTCGCCCGGGATGGGCCGCACGCCCCAGCTCCGGTCCCGGGTCGCGGTCCACTCCCCCGGCGCCACGGTGATCTCCTCGCCGCCCGCGCGGATCACTCCGTGGGGGCGGCCCGCCTGGACGAAGCGGCGCCCTTCCAGGGTGAGCCGGGGGCCACGGCGCTGCATGTGGTGCGGCTCCCAGAGGGCGGGGAAGTCGGCGGCCCAGGTCAGGTCGCACGACAGGGACGCGGGGTCGTCCGGGTCGGCGGCGCACTCCAGGCGCAGGCGGCGCAGCGGCTCGTCGACGGTGATGCGCAGCGGGCCCACGCTCAGGTCCATCCGGTCGTCGCCGAGGGCGTCGGACGCGCGTACGGCGTGGAGCGTGTCGCCGATGCGGAGGGTGGCGTACGCGTCGATGACGCCGGTGTTCGGATAGACGCCGAGGCCGAGGATGAGCAGGGCGTGGCCCGTGTGGTCGAAGAGGTGGAAGATGCACCGGTCATAGGCGTTCCGGTCGCCGGTCGCGACGTGTTTCATCGACAGGGGCACCTGGTGCACGGGGTACTCGTCGAGTGGTACCGGACGGTCGTCTTCCACGGCAAACCTCCCTGGGCACACGGCAGTTCAGGGTGGCGGGAGGCGGTGGGCCCTCCGGCGCGCAGATGACGGTACGTCAGTTCCCGGGACGGAGCCAGACGCGGGGCGGCCGCTTTGCCCTGCCCTCGGGCCTGGGGGGGGGCGCCGCCTTGCCCGCTCCGGGCTTCGGGAGCGCCGCCTTGCCTGCTCTGGGCTCCGGGCCCCGGTACGCCACTCCGCCCGCCGCCACACCC